>NZ_JBYIQW010000069.1:0-35267 GCF_057707815.1 Actinacidiphila sp. bgisy160 | reverse complement strand
GGCCGGACCACCGGCGCTACCGCCCCGCGGCGTCCCGCTCCACGACGGACGCCTGCCTCACGAGCGCGGCAGCCCCCATGTCCACGGGGCTGCCCGAGGCGACGACCGTGCTCGTGCCCTGCTTCTTGGCGGTCTGGGCGACGAACGCGCCCGCGAGCACGAGCGTGCCGCCGACGACCTGCGGCGTGCCGAGGTGCTCGCCGAGCAGCACCCAGGCGAAGACGGTGCCCACGACCGCCTCCAGGCAGGCGACGACGCCGGCCACCTGCGGGGACAGCCGTCGTACGGCGACCACACCGGTCAGGTAGGCGAGCACGGTGGCCACCAGCACGACCCAGCCGACGAGCAGGATCGCGGGCACGTCGGTCTCGCCGAGGGCCGCCTGCCGGGTGAGCACCGACCAGTCCATCGACCAGGGTCGGGAGACCGCGGTCAGCACGACGGCGCCGATGGTCAGGCCGTACGCGATGACGGCGACCGGGTCCGGCGCGTCGTCACCGTCGCTGCCGTGGTCGGCCAGGACGAAGTAGCTGACCTGGCAGCAGGCGGCGCCGAAGGCGAGCGCCAGGCCCAGCGGGTCGAAGGCGAGTCCGGACCACACCTCGACCACCGCGGCCATGCCGCCGACGGCGAGCACGACGCCGATCGCGGCGGCCTTGCTGACCGCCTTGCGCTGGACGAAACGCACCCAGCCGAGCAGCAGCGCCGGGCCGAGGAACTCCACGAGGATCGCGACGCCCACCGGGATGCGGGAGATGGCCGCGAAGTAGAGGGTCTGGACACCGGCGACGCCGAGCAGGCCGAAGCCGAGCAGCAGGCCCGGGCGGCGCAGCAGGAGGGCGCGGTGCCGCAGTACCACGGGGAGCATCACGAGTGTGGCGCCGGTCACGCGCAGCCACACCACGTGCAGCGGGTCGAGCCCCGCCTCGATCAGCGGCTTGGCCGCCACCCCCGAACCGCCGAACGCGAACGCGGAAACCAGCGCGAGCCAGAGCCCGGCGTTCCTCCCCTGAGACACATGCATCGGGCCATGATGTCAGCTCGCGACAGGACCGTCATCCCGGTGGCGGCTGTCGTTCTCGCCACGCGGCCGGGGTGGGCGCGCGGCCAGGACCTGCGGTTCGACCCCCGCCGACCTCAGCACCTGCGCCGCCCGGCTCCCCCCGTCGGAGACGAGCGCGGCGAGCAGGTCGGCGCCGTCCGCCCGGGGCGCGCCCCGCTCTCCGGCAAGGACCGCGGCCGCGCGCAGGGCCGCCGTGGCGGCGGGGCTCCAGCCCGCGGCGTCGACGGCGGTGAGCACGGTCCCGGCACCGGAGTCCTCCACGACACCCCGCCAAGCGATGCCGTAGCCGATGCTGCGCTGCGCGAGGTAGCCGAGGACGCGCGCCACCCGACCCCCGCCGGCCGCACCCGCCGATTCGTCGACCGCTTCCCGCGCCCGCAGGTCGGCCTCGAGGAGGGAGTGCAGAAGGTGGGCGGTGTCGGCCTGCCGGTCCCCGTCCCTCGTGGCGCGCCGCCGGGCCGCGGCGGTCACCGTGCGCAGCTCTGCCCCGAGCCGCGAGTCGTTCCATTGCACGCCCTCCACCCCATCAGGCGCACGGCCCGCGGGCATCGCCGCACGGTCCCATTCCGCCGTCCTGCGCTGGATGGGGGCACACCCGCTCCGCGTCCTCCTCAGGGATGACGGCGGCCTCAGGATGACCGCGGCCTCAGGATGACCGCGGCCTCAGGGATGACGGCGGCCCCGGAGCCGGCCCGGAATCGCCCCCGGGGCCGGTCGCCGAGGGCGGCTCAGTAGCGGACGTCGCTCTGCAGCAGGGGCGGGTAGACCGTGGACGTCTCGGCGTCGACCGTGGTGCCGGCGAACTGCAGTATCGCCCGCGTCGCTGCCGTGCAGGGGCGCCGGGTTCCGTGAGGTGCGCAGCGCACCGGCCTCCCGGACGGGCTCCGCGGCCTCATCGCCTCCCACGCCCGGCCCGGCCTGCGGACCGCGATCGACGGGCCGCTGCCGGGTACCGCCGCCGGTTCGGCGCCCCGCCCGGAAAGGTCGGCGTCCGCGACCGTGCGGGCCCCGGCCCGGCGGGCTCGCGACATCTGCCCTGGGGCCTCAGGGCCAGAGCAGCGTGCGCGTCCAGCCGCCGGGGGCGGCGGGGTCGCGGGTGTAGCGGAGCCGGACGTGGCCCTGGGCGGGTACGCCCTGCCAGAACTCGGCCTCGTCGGCGACGAGCCGGTAGACGGTGTGCCTCTCGGGCACGTCGTCGGGGTGCGCGGCGACATGTCCGGCGGCCCGGCGGCGGGCCTCCTCGTACGCGGCGCGCCCCTCCATCGGGGCGCTCATCACGCCCGTGAAGCCCGCGATCCGCGAGGCCTCGCGGCGGCCGAGGAAGTCGCGGCGGGCGGCGGCACGGTCCAGGATCTCGACCGGTCCGGTCACCCGGATCTGCCGGCCGTGCCGCGGCCAGTACCAGCTGAGGGCGGCGCGGGGGCGGTCGGCGAGGTTGCGGCCCTTGCGGCTGGCCGCGTCCGAGGCGAAGTCGAAGGCGGGGCGGTCGAGGTCGACGCCGCGGAGCATGAGCACCCGCGCCGAGGGCCGGCCGGAGGCGTCGGCCGTGCTGAGGGTCATGACGTGCGGCTCCGGGACGCCGTCGTCGAGCGCGTACGCCAGCCAGCGGGCGAACAGCGGCCCCGGTTCGGGCCCGGCAGTGGCGGGGTCGAAGGACGGTAGGGGCCCGGCCAGGACGGGCGCGGAGCGCATGCGCTCACGGAGGGCGTCGGCGGTCACGGGCGCCAGGTCGTCGGTCACGCCCCGATCCTGGCATGCGGCCGTCCGGCGCGCCGCGGATCCGCGGTGCGCCGGACGGCGGCGGTGGGGCCGGTCAGGCCGGGAGGTGGAACTGCTGGTTGGTACCGCCGGCGCAGGTCCATATCTGCAGCCGGGCGCCGTTGGCGGTGGACTTGTCGGTGACGTCCAGGCACTTGCCGGAGGCGGGGTTCACCAGGGTGTCCCCGCTGCCGCGCTGCCAGACCTGGGCGCCGGTGCCGTTGCAGTCGTACAGCTGGACCTTGGTGCCGTTGACGGTACCTGCGGCGGTGAGGTCCATGCACTTTCCGAGGGCGCGCAGGGTGCCGTCGGTGCCCACCGTCCACTGCTGGGCGCCGGTGCCGTTGCAGTCGTACATCTGGACGGCGGTGCCGTTGGCGCTGCTCGCGGCGGCGACGTCGACGCACTTGCCGCCGAGGCCGGTGATCTGGCCGGTGGAGCCGGTGGGCGGCGGGGTGGTGCCGCCGCCGGTCACGGTGTTGAAGACGGAGGAGAACTGCCAGGCGCTCTGCGGGGTGCCGCTGCAGCTGTCGGACAGCTGCCCGTTGGTGGCACACGCCTTGTCGCGGCCGAGCGCCCAGAAGGCGAGTTCCTGGATGCCCTTGGACTTGGCGAAGTCGGCGAGCGTGCCGGCGTCGCCGGTGGTGAAGATCTCGCTGGTGTCGTCGTTGACCCCGATCATCGGGGTGTTGCCCTCCATCGCCCACAGCTGGGCGTCGGACTTCTCCGGCCAGATGGCGCCGAGCTGGCCGCGCAGGGCGGTGGCGGCGTCGGTGGCCGCCTTGCCCATGTCGCGGGTCCCGTCGTAGTAGTCCATCGTCATGATGTTGACGAGGTTGACGTTCAGCCCGTTGCTCTTGGCGTTGGAGAGCAGCTTCGTCCCGTTGCCGTCCAGTCCGTTCGGCATGGACGGCAGGGTGTACTGGACGTCGAGCCTGCGCCCGGCGGCCGCGTACTCCTGCTGCAGCTGGGCGAGCGCCTTGTTGCGGCGGTCGTTGGCCGTGGTGTCGGCGATCGCGCTGCCCTCGATGTCGAGGTCGACGCGGGTGAGGTCGAGGGCGTCGACGACCTTCTTGTACTGGGCCTTGAGCGTGGACACGCTCGTACAGGACAGGCCGACCTCGGTGCCGGAGGCACCGCCGAAGGAGACGATGACGTCTCCGCCCGCGGCCCGCAGGGAGTTGACCGCGGAGGTCCAGCCGGCATCGGTCACGGGCGTGTCGCCGTTGAACAAGGCGTTGCAGCCGCCGCCGTCGATGACGAAGGCGAGCGTGAAGTACTTCAGGCCCGTCGCGTTGCGGGCGTTGGTCATCGCCGAGGGCGAGTTCCAGGTCTCGACGTAGGGCGCGGCGTAGTGGGCGGGGAATCCGGGGCCGGGGTTGGCGGCGGCGCTCGCGGAGCCGCCGGTGGCGACGACGGCGGTGGCGGCCATCGCGAGCACGGCAGGGGCCACTGCGAGGGCTCTGACGGCGGATCTCAGCACGGGACGGCTCCTTTGTGTACGCACCGGGGTGCGCGTCGTGGGGGGGCAAGCCGTTGGGGGTTGGTACCGGGGATGGGGCAGGGGTGGGGGGACATCCGTTCATGTAGGCGAACATCACCTCACTACATGAACAGCCGATGGTCGCAGAGGTTATGGACTAGACCAGCCTTGCGTCAAGACCCCCGCGCCACATGGTCGTTGGGGCACCGCGACGTCGGCGGCGGGGCCTGCGGACGTTCCTGGGGGCGGGGTCGCCGCCGCCCGCCGTGCGAACGGCGGCGACCCCGCCCGATGTCGTCCGGCCGGGGTCAGGGACCGGAGACGAGGTTGGCCACGTTGTTCGCGGAGTTGGACGGGCCTCCGCTGTTGTTGATGACGTGGCTGATCGTTCCCGTACCGCCGAGGGAGACCGTCACCATGTCGTGGAAACGGACCCCGGACACCGCCGGCGCCTCGAAGGCCCGATCGGCGACGACGGACGGGTTGACGTTGAAGTAGCAGTAACTGCCCAGGCCCCAGGCCTCGTGGCTGGTCACCGAGGGACTGACCTTGTAGGCGTCGTAGCCGCGCGCGGAGCCGTTCATCCATGCGGCCTGGCTGGGCGGGTCGTACGGCATCTCGTTCTGGAAGAAGTACGTGCGGCCGCCGTTGCCGTTCCAGATCACCTGGTGCTGCTGGTAGTGCTCCACGAACAGGCCGTACATCGTCACGTTCGTGCCGTTGACGATCAGGCCGTTGGCGGCGGTGTTGCTGTTCCAGCCCACCCCGCTGCCGTGGTCGGCGCGCCACAGCCACATGTGGTCACCGATGACGTCCGAGCTGTTGACCACCAGGCTCTGGGAGGCCTTGCCGACGCCCGCGCCGCCGATGCGGAAGAACACGTCGTGCAGCGAGGTCGGGTCGGCGGTGTGCCGGGCGGACGAACCGGCGGGGCCGACCTGCATCAGCGTCTGCGAGTTGGTGGTGCCCGCGTCGATGAGCAGTCCGGCGATCTTGACGCCGTCGACGTCGGCGACGTTCACCGCGGTGATGCCGTTGTCCGGGATGACGGTCGCCAGGCCCAGGCCCAGGACGACGGTGCCGGCGCGGTTGATGTCGAGCGTCTGGCTGAGGTGGTAGACGCCGGGCGTGAACAGCAGGTTCTTGCCCTGGGCGAGCGCGCCGTTGATGTCGCCGGCGGTGGCGCCGGGCTTGACGATGAAGAACTGGTCGATCGGCAGCGAACTGCCGGCCGGGCTGCCGCCCGCCCAGGTCGTGCCCTGGGTGTTGGTGCGCAGCGACGGCACGAAAACCTTGTAGGCGCCTGCCGAGTCGACGTACAGGAACGGCTTCTCCCGGGTCACCGGGGACTGCGCGACGGTGGTGTAGGGCGGGTTCGGGAAGCTGTTCGCGGGCGCGCCCACGTCTCCGACGAAGACCATGTTCCAGTTGGAGCCGGTCCAGCTGCCCCACTGGCTGTTCCGCGACAGCCACTGCTGCTGCGAGCCGGAGCGCACCTGGCCGTCGATCCTGGAGTCGGCGATCAGGCCGCCGCTGGACCAGCCGCCGTCGTCCAGCTGCAGGTTGCCGCGGACGTGCATCCGGCGGTACGGGGCCGCCTGCGAGACCGCCCAGCGGTCGGTGCCGCCGGACGGGTTGACGGAGAGGTTCTCCGCCGAGCGCCAGAAGTTCTGCGTGGCGTTGCCCTGGAACCAGTCGGCCTCGGCGTGGACCGCGCCGTCGATCGTCACGTCGTCCGGCGACAGGCCCAGGCCCGCGACCTGCGTGTAGAAGCCGACGTTGGCGTCGACGCTGTAGCTGCCGGGCTTGAAGAGCAGGGCGTAGCGCTGGGCGCCGAACTGGTTGGACTCCTGCTGTGCGAAGACCTGGTTGAGCCGGCCCTGGATGGCGGCCGACGACATCGACGGGTCGAAGACCGAGACATTCGGGCCGAAGTCGGGGGTGCCCGGCGGGTTCTGCGGGGCGTCGGCGGAGCCCAGGCTGAAGGACTGCGCGGCGGTGCCGTTGCAGGTGTACTGCTGGATGCGGGCGCTGTCGGCGGTCGAGGCGGCGGGCACGTCGAGGCACTTGCCGCTGTTGCGGTTCACGAAGTGGTAGGTCCCGCCGGCCTCCTCGACCGGCAGCCACTGCTGGTTGGCGCCACCCGAGTACGACCAGAGCTGGACCGGTGCGGCGTCCGCCGTGGAGACGTCGGTGACGTCCCAGGACTTGCTCGCGTCGTTGCGGTTGTCGACGCGGACGTACCCGTCGCTGGTCGCCTGGAACTGCCACTGCTGTGCGGCGGTGCCGTTGCAGGTGTACTGCTGGACCGCGGTGCCGTTGGCGGTGCCCGCGGCGGCGGCGTCGACGCATTTGCCGCTGTGCTTGGCTGCGACGGTCACCCAGCCGGTGGGGAGGGAGGCGGCCTGGGCCTGCGGGGCCGTCAGCACGACGGCGGACAGACCCGAGGCGAACAGCGCGCCGAGCGCGAGCGGTACGACGCGGCGCCGGACCCGGCCGCGTCCGGGGACGTCGCGGGGCGGCGCTCCGAGAGTTCTCATGGATGACTCCTGTGCCGCGCGGGGCGCGGCGCCGTGGGGGGTGTGCGCGGACATGCCGAAGCGGGTGAGGGCATGGCGTGGCATGACGGAAGCGGGGGTGGGCCGGACGCACGCGCCCGGCCATGCGACAGCGGCTCAAAGGTCGGAACCGACCTTTCTTCACGGCGTGAAGTTAGGCTTTCGCAGCGGACACGTCAAGAGGTCGCGCTATGGATTCCGAACACCGCCGCAAGCGCGTCACGGCGCCGGTTCACCGGCGATGCCAGGAATCCGCGCAGTTGGCGGCCGGTGCGGCGCGGTACCACCGGCCGGCTCCGGCGCTTCCGCGCGGGACAACACTTGAACGCGCCGCGCCGGTCAGGCCGTTCCCCCGGGCCCGCGCCGCCGGACAACCCACCCGGGCCCGCTGATCAACGACCGTCACCTGAACGAACATTACTGGTCTGTACCAAAGTCTTGACTGGGGCCTTCCTTCACTCCTTAAATCACGAGTTGACGAAGGCCTCCCCACCGCCTCCCCCCACCCCGCTCCCCCACCGGCGCCCCCCACACGCGCCCGCCGACCGGGAAGGACCTCCCCCCCATGACCCGTGCCACGACCGCCGCGAGGCGCGTCGCCGCCCGCCTGTTACTGCTGCTCGCCGTCCTCCTGGGGGCCGTCGCGGCCCCGGCCACGTCCGCCCCCGCCGCCGCCCCCTTCAAGGTGCTGGCGTTCTACAACGGCACCTGGGACGCGGCCCACATCGACTTCGTCAAGGAAGCCAACCAGTGGTTCCCGCAGGCCGGGGCCGCAGGCGGCTTCACGTACACCTCGACGACCAACTGGAACCTGCTGACGGACGCAAGCGCCCTCGAGCAGTACCAGGTCGTCCTGTTCCTCGACGACGCCCCGCAGACCTCCGCCCAGCGCTCCGGCTTCGAGGCGTACATGCGCGGCGGCGGCGCGTGGATGGGCTTCCACGTCTCGGCCTGGACCGACAACGCGCAGAGCTGGCCCTGGTACTACAACCAGTTCCTCGGCAGCGGGAACTTCCGTTCCAACACCTGGGGACCCACGACCGCCGTGCTGCGCGTGGAGGACCGCACCCACCCCTCCACCTCGCACCTGCCGGCGACGTTCACCTCGTCGGTGAGCGAGTGGTACAGCTGGAACAACGACCTGCGCACCAACCCGGACATCGACATCCTGGCCTCCGTCGACCCGGTCAGCTTTCCCCTGGGCACCGACCCCGACCAGTCGTGGTACAGCGGCTACTACCCGATCCTGTGGACCAACACCAAGTACCGCATGCTTTATGCCAACTTCGGCCACAACGCGATGAACTACGACACGAACACCGGGCTGTCGTCGACCTTCGCCGACGCCACCCAGAACACCTTCCTCCTCGACGGCCTCAAGTGGCTCGGTACCGGCTCCACCGGCGACCCCGCCCCCACCGACCCGATCTCCGAGACGTCCTGGTACTCCCTGGTCAACGCCGGCAGCGGCCGCTGCGTGGACGCCCGCGCCGCCGCCACCGCCAATGGCACCGCGATCCAGCAGTACACCTGCAACTCCACCACCGCCCAGGACTTCCGCGTGCTGTCCACCGACAGCGGCTACACGCGCCTGGCCGCCCGCAACGACACCACGAAGGCCGTGGACGTCACGGACGTCTCCACCGCCGACAACGCCCCGCTGCAGCTGTGGACGTACGGCGGCGGCGGCGCCAACCAGCAGTGGAAGCCCGTCGCCGAGTCCGCGGGCCGCTACCACTTCACCGCCCGCCACAGCGGCAAGTGCCTGACCGCCCCCACCGCAGACCCGAGCGGCACCCAGCTGGTCCAGCGCCCCTGCGACGGTTCCGCCGCGCAGTCCTTCCAGCTCGTCGTCCGTCCCTGACCCGGACGACGGGATCCCGGTGCCGCCCCGCCCCCACAAGGGCCGGGGCGGCGCCGCGGCATCAGCGAAGGCCGCCGCGTGGCGGGCGGCCCAGGCGGCGATGGTCCGCGCCGGGCGCCCGAGCAGCGTGACGACGCCGGGTCCGGCCCGCCGCTCGGCGGGCAGCGGCTCTCCCAGGATGTCCAGGGTGCCGTCCGCCACCGGCGCGGGCACGAAGCGCAGCGTCCCGGCACGTGCCTCCGCGCGGCTCGACGAAACGCAGCGCGGTGCCCAGTTCCCGGCCGAGCACCTCCGCCTGCCGGCGCGAGGAGACCGCTTCGGGCCCGGTCAGCACGTAGCTCCGGCCGGCGTGGGCACCTCGCGGAGGACGACCGCGGCGGCTTCGGCGGCATCCACGGGTTCGACGACCGGCAGCGCCACGTCCGCGAAGGGCGCGGCCACCGTACGGGCACCGCACCTGGTCCGCCCACGCCGGGGCGCTGGAGGCGAGGCCGCCCGACCGCGGGACCGTCCGGTCCACGCCGGAGCCGCGAACCGCGGCCTCGCAGACCCGCAGTGGTTCGTGGGAGACCGCGTCCGGCCGGGTTCCGGCGGCCCGGGAGGAGAGCAGCACGATGCGTCGCACCCCGCTGTCCCGGACGGCCGCCACGAGGTCGTGCGGCCGCGGTTGCGAGTTGCGACCGCGGCCGTTGCGCGCCGCCGTCGCCCTCATGGCGGGCAAGCTCGAGGACGCCGCCACCGCCGCGCTGAACGAGTCGCCGCGCGAGTTCGCCGGTCACGTCGGGTAGCCGCCCAGCAGCCTCGCGGCAGCCCGGGACGACGCGGAAGCCGGGGACGACGCGGAAGCCGGGGACGACGCGGAAGCCGGGGACCGCGGGTGGCGTGACCGCCGCGGCCCCCGGCGCCCGCCGCCTAACGCAGGACCGCGTCGGCGCTCTTGTCCCCCACCGTGAAGGTGTACCTCCCGCGCTCGACCCGCGGCGTTCCCGCGCCGTCGATGTCGCCCGGCGTCACGGCGAGCGCGCCGCGCACGAAGTCGAGCCGCACGGTCCGCTTCTCGCCCGCCTTCAGATGCACCTTGGTGAAGGCGACCAGCTTGCGCGCCGGCCACAGCACCTGGCTGACCGCCCGCGAGGCGTAGACCGGGACCACCAGGTCACCGTCGCGTGCACCGGTGTTGGCGACGGTCACCTTGACGCCCTTGGCATCGGCGGTGAGGGCGTCGTAGGAGTACGTCGTGTAGGACAGGCCCGCCCCGAAGGGATAGAGCGCGTCGTAGGACGACTCCAGGCCGCCGTTCGTGCCCGGCAGCTGCTGGTAGTACAGGGGTTCGTTGCCGATGTCCTTCGGCCACGAGACGGGCAGTCGCCCGCTCGGGTTGACCTTGCCGAACAGCACGTCGGCGACGGCGCCGCCGCCCTCGGTGCCGGGCAGCCAGGACATCAGCAGGCCGTCGGTGCCCGCCGCGTCGCCCAGGACCAGCGGACGGCCCGCGACGACCACGGTGACGACCGGCTTTCCGCTCGCCTTCAGCGCCTTGACCAGCGCCTGCTGGTCGGCCGACAGCTCGGGCCGGGGGCTGTCCGCGGCGCCCTCGGCGGCGGCCTTCTCGCCGACCACGACGACGGTCAGGTCGGCGTTCTTCGCCTGCGCCACCGCGTCGTCCGCGGAGGTGGCCCGTACGACGTCGGCGCCGGCGGGGGCCGCCGCGCGGATGCCCTCCAGAATGGTCGTGCCGGGCAGTTCGACGCCCTCGGGCACGCCCTGCCAGCCGATCGTCCAGCCGCCGGCCTGGTCGTTGATGTCGTCCGCGTACGAGCCCGCCACCACGATCCGCCGCGCCTGCGCGCGCACCGGCAGCACGCCGCCCTCGTTGCGGAGCAGCACCTGCGACTCGGCCGCGGCCTGCCGCGCGAGTGCGGTGTCGACGCCGAGTACCGCCTTGTCGGCCTTGGCGGGGTCCACGTAGGGGTGCTCGAAGAGACCGAGCTCGAACTTCATGCGCAGAATGCGCCCGACGGCCTCGTCGATGCGCCGTGTCGACACCAGGCGGCGGTCGACGGCCGTCTTGAGGCCCGTGCTCCACTCCTTGGCGAAGTACGGCTCCATCGCCATGTCGAGGCCCGCGTTGACGGCGAGGGCGATCGCCTCCGGGTAGTCAGCGGCGATCTTGTAGCGGGTCTGGAGGGCGCGCACGTCCTCCCAGTCGCTGACGGTGACGCCCTTGAAGCCCCACTGCTGGCGCAGCACCTTCGTCAGCAGGTACTTCGACGCGGTGGCCGGTACGCCGTTGACGGCGCCGGAGTTGACCATCACGGTCTTGGCGCCGGCCTGGACCGCCTGCCGGTAGGAGGGCAGGAGGGTGTCCTGGAGGTAGCGGATGGAGACGTCGGCGGGCACGCGATCGTGGCCGTTGGAGGGTTCGGAGTAGCCTCCGTAGTGCTTGACGCTGGCGGCGACGCGCTTGGACCCGCCGGCGTGCTCGATGCCCGTCACGGCCGAGCCGGCCAGGGTGCCCGCGAGCAGCGGGTCCTCGCCGTAGGTCTCGTAGTAGCGGCCCCACCGCTGGTCGCGGGCGAGGTCGGCGACGGGGGCGAAGTTCCAGTCGATGCCGGTGGCGGCGACGGCGCGGGCGGTCGCCGCGGCGGAGTCCTTGACCGTGCCCGGGTCCCAGGTGGCGCCGAGGCCGATCTGGTGCGGGAAGATCGTGGCGCCGAGCACGTTGTTGTGCCCGTGGACGGCGTCCACGCCGTACAGGATGGGGATGTGCAGGCGCGTGTTGGTGACGGCGTACTTCTGCACGGCGTTGACCATCTTCGCCCAGTCCTGGGGCGTGTTCTTCGCCGGCGTCATGCCGCCGCCGGAGATCACCGAGCCGACGGGGTAGTCGGCGAGGACGGTCTTCATGCAGCTCTCGTTGAGCTCCCCGCCGCTCCACTCGCAGTCGCCCTGGATGCGGGCGACCGCGATCTGGTCCATCTGACCGATCTTCTCCTGCAGGGTCATGCGCCCCAGCAGGTCCTTGACGCGCAAGTCCACGGGCGCGCCGGCCCGGGTGTAGACGGGCCCGTCGGCGCGGGCGGGGACGGAGGCGACCGCGGCGGCGCAGGCGGCCGCGGTCGAGAGGACGAGGAGACTTCTCAACCGGTTGCGGTTTCTCCACCGGTCGCGGATGAGGCGTGCGCGCGGTTCGTTCGCTGGCATAGCAGGCATCCCGTTCCTGTCCGGGCCCTTCCGGGCACTGGCCGTAAACGTTTCCGGCTGCTGTCGCACCCGACAGACTGACGCTGCCATGACATATCGTCAAGACTGTGACCGTGCCGCGAATCCAAGAGGACCCCTCGTCCGCGTCCCCGCCCGGGACCGGTCCCGCGATCACCCTGCGGGAACTCGCCCGGCGCAGCGGCGTGTCCACCGCGACCGTCTCGCGCGCCCTCAACGGCCGGGCCGAGGTCAGCCAGACCACCCGCGAGCGCATCCGGCGGCTGGCCGGCGAACTGGGCTACGCGCCCAACGAGCCCGCCCGCACCCTGGTGCGGCGCCGTTCCGACACCATCGGCCTGCTGTGGGACACCGGGCACGAGTCGCGCGGCCTCCACCACCCCTACCTGCAGGGCCTGCTGAGTTCCGTGCGCACCGCCCTGTCCGACGCGGGCTACCACCTCATGCTGCTCACCACGGCCGGGCCGCAGGACGCGGAGTCGACGTACGTGCAGGCCGTGCGGCGGCACAGCCTGGAGGGGGTGATCGCGATGGGCCGGCCCGCCGACGACCGCGCCCTGCGCGCGCTGGCGGCCTCGGACATCCCCTGCGCCGGGCTCGACGTCACCCTGGACGGCCCACGCACGGTCGGCGTCGCCTCCGACAACACCGGCGGCGCGGAGGCGGCCGTCGCCCACCTGCACTCCCTCGGTCACCGCCGGATCGCCACCGTCACCGGCCCGCCGGAGCTCACCCCCGCCGCCCAGCGGCTGGCCGGTTTCCGTGCCGCCTGCGCTCGCCTGGGACTTGCGGTGCCCCGGGAGTACGTCGTCGCCGGGGACTTCTTCCTCGACAGCGGGCGCCACGCGGTCCGCCGACTGCTCGCCCTGCCCGATCCGCCGACCGCCCTGTTCGCCGCCGGCGACATGATGGCGATCGGCGCCCTGCACGCCGTCGCCGACGCGGGCCTGTCCGTCCCCCGGGACCTGGCGGTCGTCGGCTTCGACGACATCGACGCGGCCACCCTCGTGCGCCCCGCGCTCACCACGGTCGCCCAGGACCACCGCGCCCTCGGCACCGCGGCCGTCGCGGCGCTGTGCGAGTTGCTCGGCCCGGAGGCCGTACGTCCGCTCCCGCCGCGCGTCCTGCCGACGCGGCTGGTCGTGCGCGGGACGTGCGGGGCCGGCCGGGCGCCCGCCGCGGTTCAAGATCCCGCACAGGATACGGAAGAGGCCGAACCGGACGGCCCATAGGGAGTCCCCACGAGTGCCCGTGCCCATAGGCGCCGCACACACGACGCCGGTGGCCCGGGACGCGCGCATCCCGGGCCACCGGCGCACGAGGGAGTGTCAGTCCTCGTCGGCGAGGATCAGGTAGAGCTTCTTGCGGGCCTCGTTGACCACGGCCAGCGCCTTGTCGCGCTGCTCGGGCGTACCGGTCGCCCAGACCTGCCGGAAGGCGTCGACCAGGCCGGCGCCCGCCTTGCGGATCTCGTTCATGGCCTCCCAGTCGATGCCGCGCCCGGCCTCCTCCCAGGGGGCTTCGGACCCCGCCTCGGCCTCGGCACGTCCGGCCTCGGTGAGCGTGAAGAGCTTCTTGCCGCCCTCCGACGCACTGCTGATCAGGCCCTCGTCCTCCAGCAACTGCAACGTCGGGTAGACCGAGCCGGGGCTCGGCTTCCACGCGCCGCCGCTGCGCTCGGCGATCTCCTGGATCATCTCGTAGCCGTGCATGGGCCGGTCGGCGAGCAGCGCCAGGATCGAGGCGCGCACGTCGCCGCGGCGCGCCCGGCCCCGCGGGCCTCCCCTGCCGCCCCGCCCGCCGTGCCACGGCCCGGGCCCCCAGGGCCCCCCGCCGAACGGCGGTCCGAAGGGCCCGAACGCCGCGCGCCGCCCCTCCTGCTCGTGCTCGCCGCGGTGGTGATGGCCGGGCCCAAAGTGTCCATGTCCATGGGAACGCATGGTGACGCTCCTTCCATCATCGTACGGTCGCGATGCTTCAACGATATATCGGTAACTGTCGCAAGGCAAGGCCGTCCATCTGGGGCGCGTGTGTCCTGTCTCACTCATGGACTTCGATCCGAGTGTGGTGGGGATCAGCTCGCAGCCGTTCTGGCTGCACTGGCATGACGGCGAGCGGGAGCGTCGGCACGCTCCGGACTACTTCGTGCGCCGCGCGGATGGCTCCGCGATGGTCGTCGATGTTCGTGCGGACGACCGGATCGAGCCGAAGGACGCCGAAGCGTTCGAGGTGACGCGTCTGGTCTGTGCCCAGGCCGAGTGGAGGTTCGAGCGGTTGGGGATACCGGACGCGGTGCTGCTGGCGAATGTCCGGTGGCTGTCGCGCTACCGGCACCCACGGTGTTTGCATGACCCGGCCGCGACCCGGCTCCGGGAGACCTTCGCGACCCGGGGACCGCTCATGGCGGGGGCGGACGCGGCCGGAGACCGGCTGTCGACGCTGCCCGTGCTGTTTCACCTCCTCTGGCTCCAGGAGCTGACCCCCGAGGACATGACGGCCGAGTTGCTGGGGCCGCGCACGATCGTGCACTTGGCCAGTGGAGTCGGCCGGTGACCGGGAAGAGGCGGGTGCCGCCGGCCTCCCGGACGCCACCGGGTCGGCTCGCACCTGCCGCTCGATCGGTGCACGGCCATCTGGGCCATTTAGCGAAGTGCCGGCGAGTGCGCCCGGCGAGCTTATGCAGATCGATTCCACACCGATGGACGTGCTGGTGAGACTGCAACCGCCCTTTTCGCTGGCGCTCCGAACCTTGCAGGCAAGCCTCCTACGAGGCCTGGTGGGCCAGGGGGCAGTGCGGACACTGCGGGCAGGATCCGCAGCAGAGGACAAGCTCCTCACGCGGAAGTCGGTGCCAGCCGGTGTGGTGTTCCCGCATTTACCGCGCCGCGACCCACCGTGAACGTCTCAGGGCCCTCCCCGCGTTCCACCCCTACTACCGCTGCTGAGCCTGAGTACAGCGTGCTCACATTCCGAGCAACCGGGGCGTTGCGTTCACCCCGGCGGTCCGGCCAGGGCCTTGATGGCCGGGCGGAGCAACGCGGCGATGTGATCCGCAGAGGCCTCGCGAAGCGCGGCCAGGCCGAGGAGCTGGTGGCCGATGGTCACGCCCAGCAACGCGGTGACAACCAGTGCGGCGCGCAGTTCGGGATCCTCGGCGGCGGGCATGGCGGCACCGACACTGTCGATCTGCCGGCCGAGAGCGGCACGGACGTGATCGGCTGCAGCCTGGTCGGTGAGCATCGACCGCATCATCGCCAGCGTGCCCTCGGGCAGACCACCGAGCTTGAGGCCGAGGGAGGCCAGCAACTGATCGACGAGCTCGTCGGTGTCAGTTGCCGTCAGCGGGGCGGGCAACGCCTGCACGGCTTGGCTGAACAGCTCCCGCTTCGAGCCGAAGTACTGCATGACGAGAGCCGGATCAACGCTCGCCGCAGCGGCCACGGCGCGAATGGTGGTGCGCTCGAATCCCTTCTCGGCGAACAACTCCCGGGCGCTGTCGAGGATGCGCACCTCGGTCGCTCGGCGTCGGTCGGCGCGGGACTGGCGAGAAGTGGACACCGATTCACTCTACAGGCGTTGACCGAACGTCCGGCCGACCCTACGGTGATTGGGTCAACAAGCGTTGAGTGAATGGAATAACCCCCGTGTCATCTCTTGATACACCTGCTGTTCGCACCCCACACGAGGTGCTGACCTGCTACTACCAAGCCATGCTCGACAAGTCCCCGGACGATCTCGCCGATCTCTACTCCATCGACGCAGTGCACGAGTTCCCGTTCGCCTCACCCGGATTCCCCCCGAGCTTCGAGGGTCGTGAGGCCGTGCGCGGCGGATACCGGGCAGCCTGGGGCGCCAGTCCCGTCCAGGTGGAGGAGGTCAGCAGGGTCGCGGCCTACGAGACCGCCGATCCCGAAGTGATCGTCGCCGAGCATGTCGTGGTGGGAACGCTGCCCGCCAAGGCCACCACGTTCACCGTCCCCGGCCTCCTGATACTCCACGTCCGCAACGGACTGATCACACGAGTCCGCGACTACATGGACGGCTCAGGAGTCGCCAGCGCCAGGGCGTGACGGCCCGACCAGTGCAGCGGCGGCCCGACCTGGGACCGGACAGCACTCAGCCTGTTCGGTCCCGGCCCCACGAGATCTGTCTCAACGAATCAAGTCCTCGCGTCTCACCCAATCCAGTCCACGCAGGTCAGCGCAAGGGTGGACGACTGACTTCGTTGAGACAGGACACGCGCGTGACCTGTTGTCCCGTCTCTGTCGATCTGGTCCCCTGTCTCAAGCGAACTGCTCCGATTCGCTCGTCGTCTCAGGTGATCTGGCCCGTTGACGCTGCTCATGTCACGCGAGACCTCGACCCGCACGCGGTGGAACCGTGAACGGCACGCGCCAATATGGTGGGCCGATGACGTCGATCAAGAAGTTCCAAGTCACCTTCGACTGCGCAGAACCTGAGCGCCTCGCCCGTTTCTGGTGCGAGGTGCTGGGGTACGTCATACCGCCGCCGCCGGAGGGGTTTGTCAATTGGGATGACTTCAAGAGCTCGCAGCCACCTGCGCAGCGGGATTCATGGTTCGCCTGCATTGATCCCTCAGGTGTGGGCCCGCGGCTGTACTTCCAGCGCGTCCCCGAAGGGAAGGCCGTCAAGAACCGGGTTCATCTTGATGTGCGGGTCGGCACCGGACTCGTGGGTGAAGAGCGCCTGGCCGCGCTTGAGGCCGAATGCGCACGGTTGGTCCCGCTTGGCGCGGTACACGTGCAGACGCTGTACGACGGCAACGATGCGTGCATCCCGATGCTGGACATCGAGGGTAACGAGTTCTGTATCGACTGAGGGCCGTGAACGTGTCCCCGTACGAGAGAACCTGGTCTGTGGTCTCAAGTGATCTGGTTCTCGTGGTGTACGGAACGGGTGGTCGCTCGATGGGGTGACGCCTTCTGTGTCTGGGCATGGCCTCACGCCGGGTGGCCGACGCTCACAGCGAGGCGCATGGGCGTCGGGGAGGTGGCCGTGAGCGAGCCTGCGCGGTCGGGAGCCGCCTGGGAGTACGCGTCGGACGTCAGGTGGGGTGCGCCGGCGTCGACGGGGTTGGACGGCTTGGTTCACTGGCCCGCTACTGGGATGAACCTTTCGAACCTGCCGTCCCGGTCCGGAAGTTCATCGCGTTCGAGGGGCAGAAGAACTTCACGGGTGACTACTGGGCGGCGACCTCGCGTGACCTGGTGGGTTACGAGTCGTGGGTGGAGCGGGATGCAGCGACGGCCCTGGACTTCAACCTCGGCTGGAAGCTCGCCGCCGCGGTGAACGGCTGGGCGCCGGAGGGCCTGCTGGACAGCTGTCACGCCGAACGGCATCCGGTCGCCGCCGACGTGCTGGACAACACCCGCGCGCGGATGCAGCTGCTGTCGACCGAGCCGGGTCCCCAGGCGGTGCGCCGGCTGCTGGCGGAGCTGATGGACCTCGAGGAGGTGAACCGGCGTCTGATCGAGAAGATCACCGCGATCGCGGTCCGCTACGACTTCGGTGAGGGCCACGAACTGCTCGGGCCGGCGGCTGCGGGACGTGGGACTGAGGCGGGGGGCGGCTGTACGAGCTGATGCACGGCGGCCGCGGTCTGCTGCTCGACCGGCGCGAGCAGGATCCGGACACCGTGCCGTCCTACGATCAGGGCGTCATCGAGGGCGACGAACACGTGGACCCAGCAGCCATCCGCTCCCCGTCGAGCAGCGGTGCCGCACCCGGAGCGCTCCGCAGTCGCCGTAGGCGACGGCCCGGCCGGTTGGCGTCCGTGGCGCCCGGGACCGAGACTGCCAGTACGATACACACATCACCGATACCGGACACACGGCCCACCCACAGATTCCGGATCGCTCGCTCGGACGTCGGCCGAGGCGGTGCCGCCTCGGCGCTCAGCTCGACCGCACGTGATTCGCACCCCTCATGGAGCCGGCATGGCGGACATCCCGGTCGACGTCCTGACCCCCGATCCCGACGAGTCCGCGGCCACCGACCGCGAACGGATCCTCGCCGAGGTACTGGCCCCGGTCGTGCAGGCCGAGCGGGTCCCGCTCGACGGCAACTTCTTCACCGACCTAGGCGCGGACTCCATGGTGATGGCCCGCTTCTGCGCGCGGCTCAGGAAGCGTCAGGACGTGCCGTCCGTCTCGATCAAGGACGTCTACCGCCACCCGACCGTCAGGAGCCTGGCGGCGGCCCTCGCCGACGCCCCGCCCCCGGCCGCCGCCCCGGCCGCCGCCCCGGCCGCCGCCCCGGCGGCGGCACCGTACGCGCCGGCCACGATGGGAAAGCCGCCGGGTACGCCGCGTTACGTGCTGTGCGCGACGCTGCAACTGCTGTTCTTCCTCACCTACTCCTATGCGGCGGCCCTCGTCTTCGCGGAAGGCGTGGAGTGGATCGCGGACGGCTCCGGGCTGCTCGGCACCTACCTGAGGGCGGTCGCTTTCGGTGCCGCCGTCTTCGCCGGGGTGTGCGTGCTGCCCATCGTGGCCAAGTGGGCGCTCGTCGGCCGGTGGCGTCCACGGGAGATCCGCCTCTGGAGCCTGGCGTACGTCCGCTTCTGGTGCGCCAAGACGCTGATCCGGGCGAACCCGCTGGCGTTGTTCGCCGGTTCCCCGCTCTACTCCCTCTACCTGCGGGCGCTCGGCGCGAGGATCGGACGCCGCGTCACGATACTGACGCGCCATGTCCCCGTCTGCACCGACCTGCTCACCGTCGGCGACGGCACGGTGATCCGCAAGGACGCCTTCCTCAACTGCTACCGGGCGCAGTCGGGAGTGATCCGGACCGGAACGGTCACCCTCGGCAGGGACGTGCTGATCGGCGAGGCGACGGTCCTGGACATCGGGACCGCCATGGGCGACGGCACCCAGCTCGGGCACTCGTCCTCGCTGCACGCCGGCCAGTCCGTGCCCGACGGCGAACGCTGGCACGGTTCCCCGGCCCAGCCGACCGAGGTGGACTACCGCCGTGCGGCCCGTCCCGCCCGCTGCGGCACCGTCCGCAGGGCCGCCTACGCGACGACCCAGGTACTGACGGCCCTGATCGTGTACGTCCCCGTGGCCGTCGGCGGCATCGTCCTGCTGATCGCCGCGGTCCCGCAGTTCCAGGCGCTGCTGCGACCCGGGCCCATGGCGCTGACGAGCCCGGCGTTCTACGCCGACGCTCTCGCCGCGTCCGCGATCTTCTTCTTCGGCGCCGTCGTCCTGGGGGCCCTGGTCTCGGTGAGCGTGCCGCGCGTGCTTGCGCTCCTCGTACGGCCCGGGACCGACTACCCCCTGTTCGGCCTCCGCTACGGGGCGCACCGGGCCATCGGGTTCCTCACCAACCGGCGCTTCCACAAGGTCCTGTTCGGCGACAGCTCGGCGATCGTCCCCTATCTGAGCCGCCTCGGGTACGACCTGGGCGACGTCGAGCAGACCGGCTCCAACTTCGGCCTGACGGTGCGGCAGGACAACCCCTGTCTGACCAGCGTCGGCAGGGGGACGATGATCGCCGACGGGCTGTCGGTCATCAACACCGACTACACGGCCACGTCCTTCCGGACGTCCGGGACGGCGATCGGCCCGCGCAACTTCCTCGGCAACTACATCGCCTTCCCCTCCGGGGCCAGGACCGGTGACAACTGCCTCCTGGCCACCAAGGTGATGGTCCCGCTCGACGGGAAGGTCCGTGAAGGCGTCGGCCTCCTCGGCTCGCCCAGTTTCGAGATCCCCCGGTCCGTCCTGCGGGACAGCAGGTTCGACCACCTGAAGGACGGCCGGACCTTCCGCCGCCGCCTGGCGGCCAAGAACAGGCACAACGCCGGCACCATGGCCCTGCACCTGCTGTCGCGGTGGCTGTTCTTCTTCTGCGTCGCCCTGGTCGTGTCGGTCGCCGCGGACCTCTACGACGCGTTCGGCCCGGCGGTGATCGCGTTCGCCAACGTCCTCACGGTGCTGTTCGCCATCGCCGGCATGACGCTGACCGAGCGCGCGGCCGCGGGCCGGAAGGGTCTGCGGCCGCTGTACTGCTCGATCTACGAACGTCCCTTCTGGCGGCACGAACGCTACTGGAAGATCACCAACCCGACCGAGGCGATCGCGGTCCTGAACGGCACGCCCTTCAAGACCGTCGTCTGGCGGCTGCTCGGCGTCCGGATCGGCAGCCGGGTCTTCGACGACGGCTGCTACGTGCCCGAGCGGTCCCTCGTCACCATCGGCGACGAATGCGTCCTCAACGAGGGCACCCGGATTCAGTGCCATTCGCAGGAGGACGGCACCTTCAAGTCGGACCGCACCACGCTGGGCAGCCGGTGCACCGTCGGCGTGGGCGCCCTCGTCCACTACGGCGTGACGATGGGCGACGACGCGGTCCTCGCGCCCGACTCCTTCCTGATGAAGGGCGAGGAGGTGCCGGAGCGGGCCCACTGGGGCGGCAACCCGGCCCGGGAGATGCGGGGCGCCGCGGCCGGGGCCCGCCCGGGCTCCGCAGTGCTGTAGTTTCCACAGGGTCGTCGCACGGGCGTACCGCGCCCTGACCAACCGGAGGGAACCCCGCGATGTTCGGCCTCAGCGAGCTCGCCCTGCTGCTCATCGTGGTCATCGTCCTGATCGGCATCAGGAAGCTCCCCGGCCTCGTCCGCTCCGCCGGGAAGGCCACCCGCATCCTCAGGAGCGAGGCCGCGGCGATGAAGGCGGACGACGACCCGTCCGCCGAGCGGCCCGCCCCGCGCGTCATCCGGGCGGCCCCCGGGGATGTGACCCGCAGGACGGACGAGCCGGACGGCACCGCGCGCTGAGCCCCACGGCAGCAGGAGCTGAAGCGGCCGGAACGGTGTGCGGTTGCGGTTGCGTTGCGGCCACCACCTCGCCCACCACGACGCGCGGAACCGCCGGGCAGCGACTCAGGCCGCCTCCTCCACCTCCCCGGCCGTGCCGACGAGTTCCTCGAGCACGTCCTCCATGGTGACGTAGCCGAGCAGCGTGCCGTCGTCCCCGGTGACCGCGGCGAGGTGCGTGCCCGCGGCGCGCAGGGCGGTGAGCGTGTCGTCCAGCGGGGTGGTCGGACGCAGGCGGATCACGGGATGAAAGGCGCTCCGGGGGAAGGGGCGGTCGCGCTCGGCGACGCCGAGGGTGTCCTTGATGTGGAGGAAGCCCAGGACACCACCGTCGGCGCCGCTGACCGGCAGGCGGGAGTAGCCGGACGCGACGGCGGTCCGCTCCAGCTCGTCCGGGGTGACCCGCTCGCCGACAGTGACCATGCGGCCGGCCGGCACGAGGATCTCCCCCACCGGGCGGCTGCCGAGTTCCAGCGCGTCGCGCAAGCGCTCGCCGCCCGTGGCGTCGAGCAGGCCGGCGGCGCTGGAGTCCTGGACCAGGCGGGCCAGTTCGTCGTCGGTGAAGACGGCCGCGACCTCGTTCCTCGGCTCGACGCGCAGCAGCCGCAGCAGGGCGTTGGCGAAGGCGTTGACGCCGAAGACCACGGGGCGCAGCGCGCGGGTGACGGCCACCAGCGGCGGGCCGAGCAGCAGCGCGGCGCGCTCGGGCGCGGCGAGCGCGATGTTCTTGGGCACCATCTCGCCGACCAGCATGTGCAGGTAGGTGGCCGCCGCCAGGGCGATCACGAACGAGATCGGGTGCACCAGCGCGTGCGGGACGTGCACCGCCTCGAAGCCCGGCTCCAGCAGGTGGGCGATGGCGGGCTCGGCGACCGCGCCCAGCACCAGCGAGGAGACGGTGATGCCCAGCTGCGCCGTGGCCAGCAGGGCGGACAAGTGCTGCAGACCCCACAGCACGCTGCGGGCCCGCCTGTCGCCCCCCTGCGCGCGCGGCTCGATCTGGCTGCGCCGTACGGAGATCAGGGCGAATTCACCGCCCACGAAGAAGGCGTTCGTCAGCAGCGTGAGGGCGCCGACGGCGAGTTGCAGCGCGGTCATCGGCCGTCCTCGGGGATACGTGCGACACGGACTCGCTCGGCCACGTGGTGGTCGACGCTGAGCACGGTGAAGCGCCAGCCGTCGACCTCGGCGGCGTCACCCCGGGCGGGGATCCGGCCGAGGGTGGCGGCCAGCAGGCCGGCGACGGTCTCGTACGGGCCGTCGGACGCGGTCAGGCCGATGCCGGCGAGCTGGTCCATCCGGACGTTGCCGTCGGCCTCCCACGACCCGTCGCCCGTGGGGGCGAGGTCGGGCCGCTGCTGGGGGTCGTGTTCGTCGCGCACGTCGCCGACGACCTCCTCCACGACGTCCTCGACGGTGACGACACCGGCCGTGCCGCCGTACTCGTCGATGACGACGGCCATGGTGCGGCGGCTGCGCAGCCGGTCCAGCAGCCGGTTCACCGGCAGGCTGTCGGGCACGAGCAGCGGTGCCGTGGCGAGGGCGCCCACGGTCGTGATGGCGCGCTCGCCGGCCGGGAGCGCCAGGACGTCGCGGATGTGGACGGTGCCGATCACCTCGTCGAGGCTGTCCCGGTAGACGGGGAAGCGGGACAGGCCCGTGGACAGCGACAGCGCCGCGGCGTCGGCGGCGGTCGCGTGGGCCTCCAGGGCACATACGTCCACGCGCGGGGTCATGACGTTCTCCGCGGTCAGCTCGCTCAGGTGGAGCGTGCGGACGAAGAGCTCGGCGGAGTCGGGCTCCAGCACGCCCTCGGCGGCGGAGTGGCGGGCCAGGGCCCGCAGCTCGTCGGGGGTGCGGGCGGAGGCCAGTTCCTCGGCAGGTTCCAGGCCGAACCGGCGCACCAGACGGTTCGCGGCGTCGTCGAGGTGCTTGATCAGCGGTGAGAAGGCCGCGGTGAAGCCGCGCTGCGGCCCGGCCACCACCTTGGCGACGGCCAGCGGACTGGAGATCGCCCAGTTCTTGGGCACCAGCTCACCGATCACCATCAGCACCACGGTCGAGATGACGACGCCCAGGACGGTCCCTGTCATGGCCGCGGCGCCCTCGGGCAGACCGACGGCCTCGACCGGCCCGCTCAGCAGCACCGCCAGGGACGGCTCGGCGAGCATGCCGATGACCAGCGAGGTCACCGTGATGCCCAGCTGCGCGCCGGACAACTGCAGCGTCAGCCGCCGCACCGCTTTGAGGGCACCGTCCGCGCCGCGCTCACCGGCGGCGGCGGAACGTTCCAGCTCGCCGCGTTCCACCGTGGTCAGGGAGAGCTCCGCCGCGACGAACACCGCGCAGGCCAGGGTCAGCAGCAGGGCCAGCAGAAGGAGCAGGACCTCGGTCACCGTGTCACCCCCGTTCCCACGCCTGCGCGGGCCTGTCCGGGGATGACACGGTCGGTACTCGGGGGATGGTCCATCGCGGGAACCGCGGCTCCTTCTTCGTGCTCGGTACGGCAGGTTTCCCCCATGGTAAAGGAAGGGCAAAGACAGCCGTCAACCGGGAACGGCCCTCTGACGTCGCCCTACCTCCGCGCGATCGGGCGACGCCCCTCTTCCTGCCCGACCGGCACGTACGTCTCCACGCACGGCTTCACGCCGTTCGTGATCCACCGCGTGCTGTTCGGTGTGCTGATCAACGGGCTGGTCGCCGCCGGTGCGCTCGCACCGGGCGCAGGGGACGTGGGCTGACCGGTCCCCGCCTCAGTCCTCGTCCTGTGCGTCGTCGCCGCCCTGGTCGCCGCCCTGGCCGCCGTTCCGGTCGTCGGACGGGGTGCCGGCCCCGGGCGCCGACCCGGTCCCCTGGGTCGGCGTCGCGCCGGGCCTGTCGGTGGGGGTCTTCGCGGAACTGCTCTCCGGCGAGAACCAGATCATGCCGAGGATCACGGCCACCACGAAGGCCACCACCCCGGCGATGGCGCTCGCGACGCGGGGCCGGTAGCGGATGAACTCCCCTGCGCTGCGTCGTTGCGCGGGCGCCGCCCGCCGCCTGGACGCCGGCCGCACCGCCGGAGGACGCACGAGCGCGGCCGTGCCTGCCCGGTGGCCCGCCGGGTCCGGGGCGCCGTGCGGTGGCAGGACGGCGGGCGAAGGGACGGCGTGCGCGCGCCACGCGTCGGTGCGGAACCAGTCGGCCACGTCCTGGGCCGTCGGCCGCTCCCCCGGCTGCTTGGCGAGGAGCCCGAGCAGGTACTCCTCGAAGGCGGAGGGCAGGTCGGCGCCCAGCAGGGAGGGCGGCACGGGCGCGCTGTCGATGTGCTGGTAGAGCAGGGCCGTCGCGCTGTCGCCCTGGAACGGCGCACGGCCCGTCAGCAACTGGTACAGGACGCATCCGAGGGCGTACACGTCGGAGGCCGGCCCGGCGGTCTGGCCCAGGGCCCGCTCGGGGGCGAGGTAGAGGCTGGTACCGACGATCTGCCCGGTCATGGTGAGCCCGGCGGCCGGATCGTCGACGAACCGGGCTATCCCGAAGTCGCCGATCTTGAGCGATCCCGCGGTGTCGAGCATCAGGTTGCCCGGCTTGATGTCGCGGTGGACGATGCCCTGCTGATGGGCGGCCGCCAGGCCCGCGGCGGCCTGCGCGGCGACGGCCGCGACGCGTTCGGCGCCCAGCATGTGCCCGGCCTCCAGCAACTGGGCCAGGCTGTCGCCGTCGACCAGTTCCATGACGAGGAAGAACCGCCCGTCCCAGGCCCCGAAGTCGAAGACCGCCACGACGTGCGGGTGACCCAGGCGCGCCGCCGTCTGCGCCTCCAGCCGGAACCGCGCGGCCGCCGAGGGGTCGGAACCGTCGCCCAGCAGGAGCTTGACCGCGACGGGACGTCCCAGCACCTCGTCGGTCGCCCGCCACACCTCGCCCATGCCACCGCGGCCGATGGGCGCGTCCAAGCGATACCGATCCGCCACCAGCACGTCGTACGACCTCGATCCCGCGAGCCAAACCAGACCCCCCTTAAGGTACTTCACCCGCGCACCCGCGATGACCTGCGGCCGCAACCGCCGGGGGGCTCACACCTGCCCGAGGAACCCCGGCCCGGCCGGACCCATGCGTTCGGCGAAGTCGGCCGCCACCGCGAGGACTTCGCGCATCGGAGCCGCCCGCCGGGTCGTCCCCGCGAGGTCGGCGTGGGCCTCCTCGGACCACAGGAACGGGTACACGGCGATCCCTTGCGAGGGGGCGAGCGCCGCGGCCTCCTCACGCCAGCCCGGCCAGCGCAGCCCGTCGTAGAAGGTCGCCGACTGCCCCGAGAGCAGCCAGGCGACCCACCCGGAGTGCCCCAACTCCATGGCCTCCCACTCGAGGGTGTCGGGCGCGAAGTAGGTCATCTGGCCCGGCTCGCCCGGGCGCCCCGCGGCCGCGGGCTCGTGGCCGTTGAGCGCGAACACCCCGCCCAGCGCGTCCTGGCCGACGACGAGACCCGTGCCGGGATGCCACGCGGAGTCGAGGACCGCGGGGAACCGGTTGACCTGCCCCAGGCTCGGCAGGCTCCCCCCGGGCGTCCCACCACCTCCGAACACCCGCACCCAGCCGTCGTCCAGGAGCACCCCGCCGGTGTTCAGCACCAGGGCACCCAGCGACGACCGGGCGGTCACCTGCAGTTGCAGCAGGCAACGGCGCCCTTCGTCACGATCGGCGGGCAGCACCCGGACGGGCACCGGCGCGGCGGTGAGCATGGCCTCCAGCTCCGGCCACGCCGGGGTGTCCACGTCGGTCAACTCGTCGATCTGTCGCATCCCAGGATGATCCCAGCCCGGTCCCGGCCCAGCGGGCGCGGGGCGGGGACGCCTGCGTCACCCACCCCGGCGAGGGGCACCGTGCGGGACCGGCGCACGGCAGTGACCTGCCTCGGCGCCGCGCGGGCCGGGGCGCGGCTCAACGCCCCTGACCCCAGGCAGCGTTGTTCCCGCGCGGCGGTTGGGTTCGCCCCGGCGGCACCCGCGGCGACCGCCCCGGCTCAGGGGACGAGGACGGTGAGCGAGGTGTCGGTGACGGCGAACCCGAGCTGCTCGTACAGCCCGCGGGCGGGATTGGCGTCGCTCACGGCCAGGCCGATCCGTGCGAGACCGCCCGCCGCCGCGTCCGCCAGCATCCGGCGCAGCAGCCGCGAACCGAGACCGGCGTAACGGGATTCCGGCTGCCGGAAGACCGTCGCGACCCACGGGCGGCCGTCCCGGTCCGTCACGACGACCCCCGCGACGACATGGCCGGCACCGTCGACGGCAAGGGTGCTGCACGCGAGGACGGGCCCGAGCACGGCGCCCGACAGCAAGGGGGCCAGCTGGGCGTCGAGGGCCTCCTCGTCACTGCCCTGATGGTGGTCGGGATGGCCGGGTGAGAAGGCGGCGCGCCACGCGGGGAACAGCTCGTGGGCCGCCCGGTCGCAGGGCACGACGCGCAGGCCGTCCGGCAGGGGCACCGAGGCCCACTCGCGCGGCGGCGGGTCGGCGACGAGGTCCCGCTCCATGCCGTGCGCGTGCCGCAGGACCCGGGCACCGTGCCGGACGAGCTGCTCGCCGAGTTCCACGGAACCCGACACGGCCCACCCCGGCATACCCGCCAGCACGGCCGGTACGGGGTCGGGCCCCACCACCCGCGCGAGGTCGGCCCACGGACGACCGTCCCGGACCCCCTCGACGTACGTGAGTTCCGGCAGTCCTTCCGGCCCGAGCAGGACCAGGCGCTCTTCTTCCCGCACGGCCACTCGGTACCCGCCCATCGATGTCGGTGTCGCTCTCACGCGGCCCATGCTGCGGGCCGTGCGCCGGTGCGCGCAAACGATGTGCGGTCGGGGGGCCGCCCGGGCGCACCGGAGCGCCCGGCCGTCAGGCCCGCGGGGCCGGGTAGGTCGGGTACTCGACCTCGGAGACGTGCTGGACGACCCGGATGACCTGGCACGAGTAGCCGAACTCGTTGTCGTACCAGAGATAGAGGATGGCGTTGTCGCCGTCGACCTTGGTGGCGCCGGCATCGACGATCGAGGCGTGCCGCGAGCCGATGAAGTCGCTGGAGACGGCGTCGGGGGCGCTGATGAAGTCGATCTGGCGCTTCAGCGGCGAGGTCAGCGACACCTCACGGAGGTGCTCGAGGACCTCCCCGCGGGTGGTCTCGCGGGCCAGCTGCAGACTGAGGATCGCGATCGAGACGTCCGGCACCGGCACGCGGATGGAGCTGCCGGTGATCCTCGCCTTGAGGTCGGGCAGCGCCTTGGCGACGGCCGAGGCGGCACCGGTCTCGGTGATGACCATGTTGAGCGGTGCCGAACGGCCGCGGCGGTCGGAGCTGTGGTAGTTGTCGAGCAGGTTCTGGTCGTTGGTGAACGAGTGGACCGTCTCGACGTGGCCGCGCAGGACGCCGTACTCGTCCGCCATCGCCTTCAGCGGCGGCACGATGGCGTTGGTGGTGCAGGAGGCGCAGGACAGGATCCGCTCGTCCGGCTTGATCATGTCGTGGTTGACGCCGTGGACGACGTTGGGGACGTCGCCCTTGCCCGGCGCGGTCAGGACGACCTTGTCGACGCCGGGCCGCAGGTGCTGCGACAGGCCTTCGCGGTCACGCCACTTGCCGGTGTTGTCGATGAGGATGGCGTTCTTGACGCCGTACGCCGTGTAGTCGAGCGACGTCGGGTCGTCGGCGTAGATCACCTTGATCTCGTTGCCGTTGGCGACGATCGTGCTGTTCGCCTCGTCGACGGTGATCGTGCCCTGGAACTGACCGTGGATGGAGTCGCGGCGCAGCAGCGAGGCGCGCTTCACGATGTCCTGGCCCGAGCCCTTGCGGACGACGATGGCGCGCAGCCGCAGGCCGTTGCCGGAACCGGCCTTCTCGATCAGCAGGCGGGCGAGGAGCCGGCCGATGCGGCCGAAGCCGTAGAGGACGACGTCGCGCGGCTCGCGGCGCTCGATCTTGTCGGCGCCCGTGGCGCCCGCGACGGCCCCCGCGGTGAACTCCGCCACGGACAGACCGCGGCCGTCGGCCTTGTACGTCGCGGCGAGCATGCCGATGTCGATCTGGGACGGGCCGAGGTCGAGCGTGGTGAGGGCCCGCAGGAACGGCAGCGTCTCGGTGACCGAGAGCTCCTCCCCGGCGATCTGCCGGACGAAGCGGTGGGCCTTGAGGATGCTGATCACCGACTTGTTCACCAAGGAGCGGCTGTACAGCAGGACGGTCACGTCCCGCTCCCTGTGCAGCCTCCCGATGATCGGAATCATCGATTCCGCGATCTCCTCGCGGTGCTTCCAGTCGGTGAACGAGTCCTCATTGACAGTCACAGGCTTATCTTTCGAGCTAGGCGGTGCTCATATGTTAACCACACCGCCATCTCGCGGTTCCCGCGGGTCCTACCCGGTGGCCTCAGGAGACGGCGACGACCCCCACGGCCGCAGAGCCGGCCTCCGCGCGCAGGAGGACGTCGAAGAGGTACCGGTCACCGGCGCGCGGCGCCACGACCGTGCGCGCCCCGGTCGGCAGCGCGCGGGAGACGGTCTCGTGTCGCTCCCCAGGCGCCGACCCGCTCACCGCCACGAGCCGCACCGAGGTCCTGCCGATGTTCTCGAACGTCACGGAGCGGGTCCTGGGACAGGGACCGTCGTGCTCGCCCGCGCAGTGGAAGCGGACGTCGCCGAGTTCCACCAGCCCGCACGAGACGTCGGTGGCGAAGTCGAAGCGCGAGGAGCAGACGGCACCGACCCGCAGGTCCTGCACGGACACCTCGGCAGCCGGTTCACCGCGGTGGCGCGCGTCCGCGCAGGAGACGGCGCAGACACCGAGGGCGGCGGTGGCGAGTGCTGCGGACAGGCGTGCTGTGCGCACCTGTGGCTCCAGAGGTGGTGCTGCCGGCGAATGCTGCTCACCGGGGTGCCGGACCGGGGGCGGCCGGCGGGGCGGGTGGGGGGAGTGGACGGGTGCCGACGCACGGGTGGAGCCCGGAAGCCGTGGCTCACGGGCCCCACCCTCAGCGCGGGGTGCGGGCGTCAGCGCTCGTCGTGCGCGGGACGCACCGTGGCGATGACGTCGTTCGCGTACACCAGGGCGACCCGGTGGTTGTACTGGATCGTGTACATCTTCCTGGCACCGAGGACGACCTTGCCGTCGGCCTTGAAGTAGTCGTCGGTCAGCGCCGCCGGCGCGGTGGCGACGTAGGCCTGGCCGGACGGGATGTCGTACATGCTCAGCGGGGCCTGGGTGGAGGCGCCGTAGCCGGCCGGGTATTCCGAGGCGTCCGGGTAGCTGGAGCCGTACACCTTCACCGGCGGGGTGGCGGGCGTCACGCCGGCCTTGACGAGGGTGTAACCGCCGCGCGCCGGAATGGTGTTGGCGCCGAGCGGGTTGTGGAACCACACCCTGCTGCCGCTGAACCAGATCGCGGTCCAGGGGCCCTCCTTGCCGGCGACCACGAACTGCTGGCCGGCCTGCACGGTGTTGCCCCAGTCGTTGACCCGGTCGGTGCCGTTGCCACCAGGGTGGATCGCGGGGTCCCCGAAGAGGGGCGCGGTGCTGCTGGGGGCGGTGCGCACGAACAGGGAGTTCGAGGGCTGCGTCACCTCGGTGCACTCGGGGGTGGCACCGGTCGGATCGTCGGACGGGCAGATCTCGACGGTCTGCTGGTTGCGCTCGAACCCGGGGGCGATGGTCACCACCGAGCCGATGTCACCGACTCCGTGCTTGCCCTCGACGGACACGCCGAGGAGGTCCATGAAGTGCTCCCAGTCCCAGAACGTGCCCGGGTCCCAGTGCATGCCCGAGGCATGGGCGGAGTCCGGCGAGACAACGTTGTCGTGGCCGACGATGTGCTGCCGGTCCAGCGGGATGCCGAAGCGTCCGGACAGGTACTTCACCAGCTCGGCGGTGGCCTCGTACTGCGCCTCGGTGTACCAGGAGGCGCCGTGCGCGGCGTAGCCCTCGTGCTCGATGCCGATGGAGTGCATGTTGGACGAGTAGTTGCCCGCGTGGAAGGCGATGTCCTTCGTGGGCATCATCTGCGTCACCGCGCCGTCCGAGGAGCGCATCACGTAGTGCGAGGCGGCCGAGCTGCCCGGGGCCTGGAAGGTGGCGATGGCGGACTCGTACGAGCCCTCGATGTCGTGGATGACGATGCTGTCGATCCGGATGCCGTTGGCGGGCCGGTCGGAGACCTGGCCGTTGCTCGGCGCCGCCGGCACGAAGGTGCAGTCCACGGTCGTGGGGCACTCGGTGTCCGTGATGGCGGCGGCCTTCAGGTGCAGCTTCGCCAACTGGCCCCTGGCGGGCTCGACCTGCGGCGCGGCGGCCAGGCTGACCCGCTGGCCGTCCGCCGTGGTGCGGCCGGCGCCCTTGGCCAGGGTGGCGAAGACCCGGTCCGCGAACGCCTGGGCACCCTGCCGCTGCGAGGCCTGGCTGTACCGGGCGACGGCCCCGTACCAGTGGCCGGGGTCGGCGGAGGCGGATCCGGCTGTGGCCTTCTGGTACGACGCGAGGAGCGCCGCACCGCCGCGGATGTTGGCGGCCGGGTCGCTGCGCAGTTCCCGCGCGGACAGACCGGTGAGCTTCGCCGCGGCCTGGAGGGTGTGCTGGGCCGGGTCCGCGACGAAGGACGCGATGTCGGCGCGGCCGGCCGCTCCGGCGTCACCGCCGGCCACCATCTGCGTGGTGACGTCGGTGAGATGCATCGGCCCGAAACCGCCGCTCGTGCTGTGCCCGCCCGCGTGCCCGTCCCACGCCGACTCCTGGTACGCCACGGCCAGCAACAGCTGCTCCGGCACGTGGTACTCGTCGGCCGCCGCGGCGAAGTCGCGCTGCCGGGCGGTGTCCGCCGGCCCGGCGCCGGTCGCCTGCGCCGTCAGCGGCAAGGCCACCGAGCCCGCGACCACCAGCGCGCCGGCCGCGGCCAGCAGGACGGGCCCGCGCCGCCTGGCGTGCCGGCGGGTGGTTGTCTCTGATGTCATGAACGATCCCAAATATTGAACGAATGGGCCAATTCCCCGGCAACACGTCGGTATGACGTGTCGCCGTCCCGTGGAAGGCTCGCGGCGTCACTCACCCCGAAACTCCTGGAACCGAGGCGCCGTCACGATCGAGCCACAGCACCCCGGTTCGCCAGTCGCACTCCGGGCCGGACGGCCGGCACCGGTGCTGACCGGCGCCGACGCACAGGCTTTTCCACGCTGGCGGCCGGCCGGATCCACCGGACGGCGAGCGGGAAAAGCACCGGGGTCCATCAGCCGAATTCCCATTGCCCACCACAACTCCCGCACCCGTGAAGGGAAACCGGGAGGGAGCCAAGGGCACAGGCCGCGTCGGCGGACGAATTCGGCCGGTGCATCGCAGTCGCACGACGCCCCGGCGCGTCCCCGCCCCGGCGGTGAAAGCTCACGAAGATCCCTCTTCTTGTCCGGACGGGCGTGCACACGAGAGCGGCAGACCCCGGCCAATAGCGCTTGCTGCGTCAAGGAGTAGATCAGGAAAGCGCTGCAGCCTGCAAACAACTGCGGGGCCACAACGGATCGAATCGGGGCATTCGCGACTCCACTCCGGGAACGCGTCTCACCCCTCGGAATTCATCACTTTCTTGACAGGTGACTTGCCTCCGTGCGAGGGTCATCACCACTTCAACAGGTGACGCATTGGTCCTCGCGTCGCCGGAACAGGAGAGGCTGCGTGAGCCAGGCTCTGGAATGCGACGACGTCGTGGTGGGCGCGCGAGCCGCCGGGGCCGTCTCCCGGAACGGGGGGTGGTGACCGTGGCCGACCAGGAGAACCGGCCCGGGCGCGGTGCCCCCGTGGCGCGCCGGGCCATGCTCGGCATGCTCGGCGCCGGGGTCGCCGGCGTCGCCGCCGCGCCCTGGCTGCAGCGCGGCTGGGAGGACTTCCTCGGCGCCGCCTCGCAGGCCGACCCCACCGGGCTCACCGGGGTCCTCCCCAACCCGGGCGGCTTCCGCTACTACAGCGTCGTCGGCTCGGTGCCGCGAAAGGACTCGCGGACCTACCGTCTGAAGGTCAACGGCCTCGTCGACCGTCCCCGGACGTACACGCTCGACGACCTGCGCGCGCTTCCGCAGAAGCGGATCGTGCGCGACGTGCAGTGCACCGACGGCTGGCGGGTGGCGGACACCCCGTTCGAGGGCGTACCGCTGTCGGACCTGCTGGACGCCGCGGGGGTGCGCCCCGAGGGCAAGGCGGTCCACTTCACGTGCTTCGACGGTGTCTACACCGAGAGCCTGACCCTCACCCAGGCCCGCCGCCCCGACATGCTGGTCGCCCTGAAGATGCAGGACAAGCCCGTCAGCCACGAGCACGGCGGCCCCGTCCGGCTCTACGCCGCGCCGATGTACTTCTACAAGTCGGCCAAGTGGCTGTCCGGAATCACCGTGACCGACGAGGTCATCCCCGGCTACTGGGAGGAGTACGGCTATGACGTCGACGGCTGGCTCGACGGGGCCGACCGGCGTGGCGACGCGCAGGCCGCCTGACTCCGAGGTCTCCGGGCGCGTCCTGAGGTTCACCCGAGCGGAACGCTGGGTGCACCGCGGCACCGGACTGCTGATGCTGGTGTGCCTGGTGACCGCGGCCTGCCTCTACCTGGGGCCGCTGGCCCAGCTGGTCGGGCGCCGCCATCTGGTCGCGACGGTCCACGAGTGGTCGGGGATCCTGCTGCCGCTGCCCTTCCTGCTCGGGCTCGCCTCCCCCGCCTTCCGCGCCGACCTGCGCAGGCTGAACCGCTTCGCCGCGTACGACAAGCGCTGGCTGCGGGCCGCGCGCAGGCGTCTGACGTCGCCGGACATGCGTCCCGCCGGCAAGTTCAACGCGGGCCAGAAGCTCTACGCGGGCTGGCTCGCCGGAGCCGTCCTGGTCATGACGGCCACCGGGCTGCTGATGTGGTTCACGGGACTGCTGCCGGCGGTCTCGCGTACCAGCGCGATCTTCGTGCACGACGTCCTGGCCTGGGCGATCGCCCTGGTGGTGATCGGGCACATGCGCAAGGCGTTCCAGGACCCGCAGGCCCGGCTCGGTATGCGCACGGGGTACGTGTCCTTCGGGTGGGCGAGACGTTGGCACGCCCACTGGCTGGACGAGGACCGCCCGCCGACGAAGGACACGCGGGAGCGCTGACCGCCGGCCTGCCGCACACGGACATGTGCCCGGGTGGGCGGGGCCCCGGAGAACGGGGCCCCGCCCACCCGGGCACATCGGGCGGCTATTCGCTCCGCGCGCCGGACGCGGCCAACGGCGGCTTGGCCGCCTTCTTGCGCGCGCGGTACGCCGCCGCCTTCACGCGGTTGCCACAGGGGTCCATGGCACACCACTCACGACGGCTGCCGTGAGAGCGGTCGAGGTAGATCTGCGTGCACTCCGGCCTGCTGCACTCCTTGATCAGCTCCACGTCCGGGCCGCTGAGGAGCCGGACGGCCTCCCGGGCCAGCGACGACAGCGCCTGCTGCGGTGTCGCCTCGACCCGGCGCCCCTGCCGGGTGAGCTGCGGGACGGCGGACGGCGTGCGTGCCGTCGCGTTGAGGAGCGCGAGCGCGTCGGCGTCGTAGGCCTCCTTGTTCAGGGCGGACCTGATCAGTGAGAAGACCGCCTCCCGCAGGGAGACCGCCGCCGCCACGTCGGACGGCTGCGCGAGCACGTCCCCGTCGACGAGCCCCGACTCGCGGAACCAGGCGTCGAGGCTCTCCGGCGTCGTGAGCATCTCCTGGGGCTCCGGATTGCGGCGACGCCTCAGCGTTCCCACGAAGTCCAGCACGGGCATGCCGCACTTGAACACATGCATCATGTCACCATTTTGACAGGTGACGAACAAGAGGGCAAGGCCCCCGGCCGACGCCACGCCCTTACCCGCCGTTCCTCCCGCCGGTCGCTCGCCGCCGCCCCGCGGTCAGGGGGATGACCGCGGGCGCGGCGGCGAGCATGCCGAGGGTGACTGCCACAGGCGTGCGGAGCTGCGCGGGTCCACGGAGTGGTGATACGTGCCTGCCAGGTCATCGCGTCCGCCCTCCTGTGCACCATGCACCGCGCCCTGCGGAGCGGGGAATGGGTGCCCGCTCTCCAGGCAAACACCGGGAAAACAGGTCGGAGGAGAGGGGACCCCTCCAACAGGGGTCCGGCAGTACCCCTGTTGGAGCCGGACCAGGTCCGGAGGGCGTCGTAGGGTGGACGGGACGACGATCTTCCCGGACCGGGCGGCCGGGGTCAGGCGCGGTCGCCCCGGTCGGCCGCCACCTGGCGCAGCGCGATGGTCAGCGCGGCGAGGTCCTGGTCGCCGAAGTGGTCGACGAGGTGGCGTCGCACGCTGGCGAGGTGCGTCGGCCAGGCCCGCTCCAGGCGCTCGAGCCCGGCGTCCGTCAGCACGGCGTTCCAACCGCGGCCGTCCTCGACGCACTTGACGCGTTCCACCCAGCCGTGCTTCTCCAGCCGGATGACGACGCGGGTCATCCCGCTGAGGGAGAGGCTGCAGGCGGCGGCGAGTTCGCTCATCCGCATCGCGCGCCCCGGGGTCTCGGAGAGGTACATCAGCGGCGTGTACTCGGAGAGCGCCAGCCCGGCCCCCTCGACCATGTCGGCGTCGACGGCACGCGGGAGTTCCAGAAGCACCCGGCCCAGCGCACGCACGAATGCTTCCTCGCTCGCGCTGAGGGGCTGCAATTGCTGCTTCGTGGACGCCATGCCCCCACTTTAGCTCCTTGACGGATCAATGAGACCTCAGCGATCGGCACTCCGTGCGAACACCCGCTTTTGACAGTTGTCGACCGGTCATCTAGTTTCGGATAGGCGACCGGTCGGTTAGTGCCGGTTCGATCATCCCCCATCGCAACACGACGAAAGAAACGGAGTGCCTCCTGTGGCCACCCCCGTCAAGCTCGCCATCGTCTACTACTCCTCGACCGGCACCATCACCGAGATCGCCAGGGAACTGCACGACGCCGCCGTCAAGGCCGGCGCCGAGGTGCGCCTGGTCAAGGCGGCCGAGCTCGCCCCGCAGGCCGCCATCGAGACCAACCCGGCCTGGGCCGCCCACCACGCCGCGAACGCGCACGTCCCGCACGCCACGCCCGAGGACGTCGAGTGGGCCGACGCCGTGATCTTCGGTACCCCCACCCGCTTCGGCAACGTCTCGGCGCAGCTCAAGCAGTTCATCGACACGCTGGGCGGTCTGTGGGCCGAGGGCAAGCTGACCGACAAGGTCTACAGCGCCTTCGTCTCCAGCGCCACCGCGCACGCCGGCCAGGAGGCCACGCTGCTGGCCCTCTACACCTCGATCCACCACTTCGGCGGCATCACGGTGACCCCGGGCTTCACTCAGCCGTCCAAGTTCATCGACGGCAACCCCTACGGCACCTCCCACGTGGACGGCCAGGGCAACAACCCCGTGGACGAGGTCACCCGCACCGCGGCCCGTGTCCAGGCCGAGCGGGTCGTCCGGGTCGCCGCGCAGCTCAAGGCTGCCTGACCCG
>NZ_JBYIQW010000068.1:0-35268 GCF_057707815.1 Actinacidiphila sp. bgisy160 | reverse complement strand
TTGGCCCACTTGCGGGCGGTGTCCTGCCGCTGCCGCGCCACCTTCTTGTGCAGCTTCGCCGTCTGCGCCCGCGCCGTGCGGTAGCCCCTGGACGCGCCCTGCCCGCGTGCGGGCTTACGCCCGATACGGAGGGGGCGGGGTCGTTGGGGGGCACCCCCGGCCGAAGGCCGGGGCAGGGTGGGCGTTCTGGGCGCTGACGTGTATGTGTTGTGCGGCACAGACGGCACCGATCCGGACCGCCCGCCATGCACGAATATGCGGTCCGGAATGCCCAGCCCCGGAGGCCCCGACCCCGGCCCACCCACGAACCGCGCGTAGGCCCGCACCGACCGTCCGGGGCAATCGGGCGGAAGGGCGGGGGGTGCCCACCGCAGGCGCAAACGACCCGCACACAACCACCGGCCGCGAGGGGCGACCCCCGGCAGCGGCGCAGCCCCCCGCGGGGATGGCGGACAATGGGACGCATGCCATCCGTACTGCCCGACGGTGAGCCCATGCCGGAGGACGGCGCGCTCCCGCCCACCGCGCTGCGCGGCGCGGACTCCCGCCCGCTGGGGTTCTACCTGCACGTCCCGTACTGCGCCACCCGCTGCGGCTACTGCGACTTCAACACCTACACCGCCGCCGAGCTGCGCGGCACCGGCGGCGTGCTCGCCTCCCGGGAGAACTACGCGGACACACTGGTCGGCGAGATCCGGCTGGCCCGAAAGGTGCTGGGCGACGACCCCCGCCGCGTCGAGACCGTGTTCGTGGGCGGCGGAACCCCCACCCTGCTCCCGGCCGCGGACCTGGCGCGCATGCTGGGTGCGATCCGGGACGAGTTCGGCCTGGCGGAGGGCGCGGAGGTCACCACCGAGGCGAACCCGGAGTCGGTCGACCCCGAGTACCTGGGTGAACTGCGGGCCGGGGGGTACAACCGGATCTCGTTCGGGATGCAGAGCGCCCGCCCGCACGTGCTGCAGGTGCTGGACCGGCGGCACACGCCGGGCCGTCCGGAGGCGTGCGTGGCGGAGGCGCGCGCGGCGGGATTCGATCACGTCAACCTGGACCTGATCTACGGGACGCCGGGGGAGTCGGACGACGACTGGCGGGCGTCGCTGGACGCCGCGATCGGCGCGGGGCCGGACCATGTGTCGGCGTACGCGCTGATCGTGGAGGAGGGCACGCAGCTGGCCCGCAGGATCCGGCGCGGCGAGGTGCCGATGACGGACGACGACGTGCACGCGGACCGCTACCTGATCGCGGAGGAGCGCCTGGCGGCGGCCGGTTACGACTGGTACGAGGTGTCGAACTGGGCGACCTCGGACGCGGCCCGGTGCCGCCACAACGAGCTGTACTGGACGGGCGCGGACTGGTGGGGCGCCGGGCCGGGCGCGCACAGCCACGTCGGCGGGGTGCGCTGGTGGAACGTGAAGCACCCGGCGGCATACGCGGCCGCGCTCGCGGAGGGACGCAGCCCCGGCGCGGGCCGCGAGGTGCTGGCGGCGGAGGACCGCCGTGTGGAGCGGATCCTGCTGGAGCTGCGGCTCTCCGACGGCTGCCCGCTCGGCATCCTCGCCCCGGCGGGCGCAGCGGCCGCGGAGCGCGCTGTAAGGGACGGCCTCCTGGAGCCCGGTCCTTACGCCGATGGCCGCGCCGTTCTCACCCTCCGCGGCCGCCTGCTGGCGGACGCGGTGGTCAGGGACCTGGTCGACTGAAGCCCCCCGGCCGGGCCGATCACTCGCCGGAGTGAGGCACTACGCGTACCGGCAGTGCCTCCCTACGCTGTTCGTAAGCTGCCTCCGTGTATGCGGCGGCGGGAAGCGGAGGGCCACGAGGATGACCGCTGTGGATGATCGCCGAATGACTGACTTCTTCGAGAACATCCAGGCTCCCGAGGGGGTCAAGGTCGAGCTCCTCAGGGGGGAAATCGTGATGACGGCCGGGCCCGACCTGGTCCACAACGACATCATCGACGCGGTGATCGACCAGTTCCCCCGCACGCGCTGGAGGCGCTTGCAGACGCAGGACATCGCGATTGCGGAGGAGGCGAGCGAACCCCAGCCGGACCTCGTGATCCTCGAGCGCGGTGCGGGGCCCGCATCGGGGCGCCTCCTGCCGTCGGAGGCGGTCACACTGGTCGCCGAGGTCGTCTCCAGGACCAGCGCCCACAGGGACCACGTCGTCAAGCGGTCGATGTATGCCGCCGGGAAAGTGCCCGTCTACGTGATCGTCGACCCCCTGGCCGCCAAGTGCGTCGTCCTCACCGAGCCCGCCGGCACGGGTGATCAGGCCGACTACCGGGCCGAGCGGACCTGGAAGTTCGGCGAGACGGTGCGGTTGCCCGTGGTGGACGTCGCCCTGGACACGTCGGAGTTCGGGGTCCTGCCGGGGCTCACTCCGGAGCCGTGACGAAGTCGATCAGCTCCTCCACCCGCCCCAGCAGTTCCGGCTGCAGGTCCTTGTAGGACCGGACCGCGCCCAGGATGCGCTGCCAGGCGGCGCCGGTGTTCTCCGGCCAGCCCAGGGCGCGGCAGACGCCGGTCTTCCAGTCCTGGCCGCGGGGGACGGCCGGCCAGGCGGGGATGCCGAGGGAGGAGGGCTTCACGGCCTCCCAGACGTCGATGTAGGGGTGGCCGACGACCAGGACGTGCTCGCCGGTGACCTCCGCGGCGATGCGCGACTCCTTGCTGCCGGGGACGAGGTGGTCGACGAGGACGCCGAGGCGGGCGTCCGGGCCGGGGGCGAAGGAGGCGGCGATCGCGGGGAGGTCGTGCACGCCCTCCAGGTACTCGACGACGACGCCCTCGACGCGCAGGTCGTCTCCCCAGACGCGTTCGACCAGCTCCGCGTCATGGCGGCCCTCGACGTAGATCCGGCCGGCGCGGGCGACCCGGGCCCTGGCGCCGGGGACGGCGATGGAGCCGGAGGCGGTCAGCCTGGGGCCTGCCGCGGGGGCGGCGGCGGAGGGGCGCACCAGGGTGACCACGCGGCCCTCCAGGAGGAAGCCGCGGGGTGTCAGCGGGAACACGCGGTGCTTGCCGAAGCGGTCCTCCAGGGTGACCGTGGGGCCCTCGGCGGTCTTCTCGCAGCGGACGACGGCGCCGCAGAAGCCGGTGGACACCTCCTCCACCACCAGGCCCCGCCCGGCCTCGACCTCGGGTGCGGGCGTGGCGGGCCGTTTCCACGGTGGAGTGAGGTCGGGGTCGTAGCTGCGGCTGCGCATGCCAGGGATCGTATCCGCGCGGGCGCCGCTCAGGCCGATCCGAAGCGGGCGGCCAGCGCGTCCCGTTGGGCGCGGACGAAGCGGGCGTCGACGACGGCGCCGTGGCCGGGCACGTACAGCGCGGTCTCGCCGCCCAGCCGCAGCAGCCGGTCCAGGGTGGCGGGCCAGGCCCGCGGGGCGGCGTCGGGCCCGGCCTGGGGCTCGCCGGACTCCTCGACGAGGTCGCCGCAGAAGACCACGGCCGGCGTGCCCGGCACGATCACCACCAGGTCGTGCGTGGTGTGCCCCTCACCCGGGTGGACCAGCAGGACCTGGCGGTCGCCGCCGAGGTCGAGCTCGCAGGAGCCGTCCACGAGGTGACCGGGGCGCACGAGGGCGCCCGCCGCCCGGGCGGACTCGGCTTCGCCGGCGCCGTGCTTGACCGCGTCCAGGCCCAGGGAGAAGCGTTCGCGGTCGAGGTAGGCGTCGAGGGTCATCTCCCCGAACACCTGGACGCCCTCGAAGGCGGCGGTGCCGAAGACGTGGTCGAAGTGGCCGTGGGTGAGTGCGACGTGCGTCACGTCCCGGCCGGTCAGTTCGCGGACCTCCCGGCCCAGTCCCGCGCCCTCTTCGACCGAGGAGCCCGTGTCGACCAGCAGCACGCCCTCGTCGCCGACGACGACGCCGACGGTCACGTCGAGGAAGGGCAGCCGCCGCCGGGCGACCCCCGGCGCGAGCTGCTCCCAGCCGCCGGTGGACCCCGGCGTGGTCGGTGTGGTCTCCACAACGCGACGGTATCGCCGCGACGCGCCCCGCGCCCGCTACGGTGGCCGGTCAAGGACGCCCCGGGGGCCTGACCCGTGGACGGCCCTTGCCGAGGTCTTGCCACCCCGCCGTACACTGACTTGGGGAAAACTGGCACTCAGGGAAGCGGAGTGCCAGGGCAGGGGGCGACACGACCCGCACGGTGACCGAGCGACTGGAGGTGCGCGATGCTCAGCGAACGACGGCTGGAAGTGCTGCGTGCCATCGTCCAGGACTACGTGGGCACCGAGGAGCCGGTCGGCTCGAAGGCGCTGACCGAGCGGCACGCCCTGGGCGTGTCCCCGGCCACCGTCCGCAACGACATGGCCGTGCTGGAGGAGGAGGGCTACATCCAGCAGCCCCACACCAGCGCCGGCCGCGTGCCGACCGACAAGGGCTACCGGCTCTTCGTCGACCGGCTCACCAGCGTCAAGCCGCTGTCCGGCGCGGAGCGCCGGGCCATCCAGAACTTCCTGGACGGTGCCGTCGACCTCGACGACGTGGTGGCCCGTACGGTGCGGCTGCTGGCGCAGCTGACCCGGCAGGTCGCGATCGTCCAGTACCCGTCGCTCACCCGCTCCACCGTGCGCCACGTGGAGCTGCTCGCGCTCGCCCCGGCCCGGATCATGCTGGTGCTGATCACGGACACCGGACGGGTGGAGCAGCGGCTGGTCGACGCCCCCGCACCGGTCGGCGAGACCGTGCTGGCCGACCTGCGCGCCCGGCTGAACAGCCGGGTGGTGGGGCGCCGGTTCAGCGACGTCCCGCCGCTGGTGCAGGAACTCCCCGAGGGCTTCGAGCCCGACGACCGGCCGTCCGTCCAGGTGGTCCTCGCCACACTGCTGGAGACCCTGGTCGAGGAGACGGAGGAGCGGATCATGCTCGGCGGCACGGCCAACCTGACCCGCTTCGGGCACGACTTCCCGCTGACGATCCGCCCGGTACTGGAGGCGCTCGAGGAGCAGGTGGTGCTCCTCAAGCTGCTGGGCGAGGCCAAGGACTCGGGTGTGACGGTGAGAATCGGTCACGAGAACTTCCACGAGGGCCTGAACTCCACATCCGTCGTCTCCGTCGGCTACGGTTCGGGCGACGAGGCGGTGGCGAAACTCGGCGTGGTCGGACCGACCCGCATGGATTACCCCGGAACGATGGGAGCGGTACGCGCAGTGGCACGTTACGTCGGACAGATCCTGGCGGAGTCGTAGTGGCCACGGACTATTACGCCGTGCTCGGCGTGCGCCGCGACGCAAGCCCGGACGAGATCAAGAAGGCCTTCCGCCGTCTTGCGCGAGAGCTGCACCCGGACGTCAATCCCGACCCGAAGACCCAGGAGCGGTTCAAGGAGATCAACGCCGCTTACGAGGTGCTGTCGGACCCGCAGAAGAAGCAGGTCTACGACCTCGGCGGCGACCCGCTGTCCGCCAACGGCGGCGGTGCGGGCGCGGGCGCGGGCTTCGGCGCGGGATTCGGCAACTTCAGCGACATCATGGACGCCTTCTTCGGCACCGCGTCCCAGCGCGGTCCGCGCTCGCGCACCCGGCGCGGCCAGGACGCGATGATCCGCCTGGAGATCGAGCTGGACGAGGCGGCCTTCGGCACGACCAAGGACATCCAGGTCGACACGGCCGTGGTCTGCAACACCTGCCACGGCGAGGGCGCCGCCCCGGGCACGACCGCGCAGACCTGTGACATGTGCCGCGGCCGCGGTGAGGTCTCGCAGGTCACGCGGTCCTTCCTCGGCCAGGTCATGACCTCGCGGCCCTGCCCCCAGTGCCAGGGCTTCGGCACCGTCGTCCCCAACCCGTGCCCGGAGTGCGCGGGCGACGGCCGGATCCGGTCGCGGCGCACGCTCACGGTCAAGATCCCGGCCGGTGTCGACAACGGCACCCGCATCCAGCTCGCGGGCGAGGGCGAGGTCGGCCCCGGCGGCGGCCCCGCCGGCGACCTCTACGTCGAGATCCGCGAGCTGCCGCACGCGGTCTTCCAACGGCGTGGCGACGACCTGCACTGCACCGTCACCATCCCGATGACGGCGGCGGCGCTGGGCACCAAGGTCCCGCTGGAGACCCTGGACGGGCTGGAGGAGATCGACATCCGGCCCGGCACGCAGTCCGGCCAGTCGATCCCGCTCCACCAGCGCGGCATCACGCACCTGCGGGGCGGCGGCCGGGGCGACCTCATCGTGCACGTCGAGGTCCAGACCCCGGGCAAGCTCGACCCGGAACAGGAGGAGCTGCTGCGCCGCCTGGCGAAGCTGCGCGGCGAGGAGCGGCCGATGGGGCAGTTCCAGCCGGGCCAGCAGGGGCTGTTCTCCCGTCTGAAGGACGCGTTCAACGGGCGCTAGTCGCCCATGGGCCCGCGGCCGGGGGTGGGCACACCCTGGACCGCGGGCCGTCGCGCGCCGTGAAACGATGGGCGCATGGCCGCCCTGACCCACCGCTCCCCGAGGACCGCGCCGTGACCGCACCCGTCTTCGTCGTCGAACCCGGCGCGCTGGGTCCGGACCGCATCACGCTCTCCGGCCCCGAGGGACGGCACGCGGTCTCCGTGCGCCGGCTGCGCGTCGGCGAGGAGATCGTGCTCACCGACGGCCTGGGACGCGGCGCGTACGGCACGGTGGCTGCCCTCGACGGCAAGGACACGCTCGAGGTCGCCGTCACCGACGTCCGCGAGGAGGCCGAGCCCCGGCCGCGGATCACCGTCGTCCAGGCGCTGCCCAAGGGCGACCGCGGGGAACTCGCCGTCGAGACCATGACCGAGGTCGGTGTCGACGCGGTCGTGCCGTGGGCCGCCGCGCGCTGCATCACCCAGTGGAAGGGCGAGCGCGGCGCCAAGTCCCTGGCCAAGTGGCGTTCCACCGCCCGTGAGGCCGCCAAGCAGGCCCGGCGCCTGCGGTTCCCCGAGGTCACCGAGCCGATGACGACCCGTCAGCTCGCCGGGCTGCTGTCCGGTGCCGCGTTCGCCGCCGTCCTCCACGAGGAGGGCTCCGAGCCGCTCGCCGGCGTCCCGCTGCCACCCGAGGGCGACATCGTCCTCGTCGTCGGCCCCGAGGGCGGGGTCTCCCCGGAGGAGCTCGACGCCTTCGCCGCCGCCGGTGCCAAGCCGTACCGTCTCGGCGCCAGTGTCCTGCGCACCTCCACCGCCGGGGTCGCCGCCACCGCCCTCCTGCTCGGCCGCACCGGACGCTGGGGCTGACGCGCCCACCAGGCATGAAGCCCCCCGGCGGGCAATGAGATCGAAAACCCCTGACCAGCAGGGCGCCGGGTGGTTAATGTGACCACGTGACGCAGCCGCAGCCTTCGCACCCCGCGTACCTCCGCTTCCCGCATCTGCACGGTGACCTGATCACCTTCACCGCCGAGGACGACGTCTGGGCCGCCCCGCTGGACGGCGGCGGGCGGGCTTGGCGGGTCAGCGCGGACAACATGCCGGTCGGCCATCCGCGCTTCTCGCCCGACGGGACGTTCATCGCGTGGACCTCCACGCGGGACGGCGCACCAGAGGTGCACGTCGCGGCCACCGACGGCGGGCCGTCGAGAAGGCTGACGTACTGGGGCAGTCGCACCTCCGTGCGGGGCTGGACGCCCGGTGGCGACGTGCTGGCCATCAGCACGTACGGGCAGGCGTCGCTGCGCCGCAGCTGGGCGCGGGCGATCCCGGTCGACGGCGGTCCCGCCGCGACGCTGCCGTACGGACCGGTCGGGGACGTCGCCTACGGGCCGGACGGTGCCGTGCTGCTGCTGTCGGCCACGATGGGCCGCGAGGCGGCGGCCTGGAAGCGCTACCGGGGCGGCACCGCGGGCAAGTTGTGGATCGACCGCACCGGGGACGGTGAGTTCGAGCGGATCCACGCCGACCTGGACGGCAACCTGGAGTGCCCGATGTGGGCAGGGGGCAGGCTCGCCTTCCTCTCCGACCACGAGGGCGTCGGCGCGGTCTACTCCAGCCTCCCCGACGGCAGCGACCTGCGGCGCCACACCGCCGTGGAGGACGGCGGCTTCTACGCGCGGCACGCCGCCACGGACGGCACCCGCGTCGTCTACACCAGCACCGGACGGCTGTTCCTGCTGGACGACCTCGACGGCGCCCAGGCCCGCCCGGTCGAGGTACGCCTCGGCGGCCAGCGCGTCGACCTGCAGCCGCACCCGGTGCACGCGGCCCACCACCTCGGCGACGCCCGGCCGGACCACACCGGCCGCGGCAGCGCGGTGGAGATCCGCGGCACCACGCACTGGGTCACCCACCGCGGTGGCCCGGCACGGGCGTTGTCCGCCGAACCGGGGGTGCGAACGCGGCTGCCGCGGGTGTTCGGCGGCGAGGGCGACCAGCAGGTCGTCTGGGTCACCGACGCCGAGGGCGAGGACGCGCTGGAGATCGCCCCCGCGGCGGGCACCGGCCCGGCCGCGCCCCGCCGGCTGGCCGCGGGGCGGCTCGGCAGGGTCCTGGCCATGACCGTCTCGCCGGACGGCCACCGGATCGCCGTCGCCTCGCACGACGGCCGGGTGCTGCTCGTCGAGGCCCAGACCGGCGAGGTGCGCACCGTCGTGGAGGGCGAGCACGGCCACGCCACCGGCCTGGCCTTCTCGCCTGACTCGGCCTGGCTCGCCTGGTCGCACGCCGGGCCCGACCCGCTGCGCCAGCTCAAGCTGGCCTCGACCGCCGACCTCACCGTCGTCGACGCGACGCCGCTGCGCTTCCGGGACTTCTCGCCCGCCTTCACCGCCGACGGCAAGCACCTGGCGTTCCTGTCCGAGCGCTCCTTCGACCCCGTCTACGACGACCACGTCTTCGACATGGCCTTCCTCGGCGCCTGCCGCCCCCACCTGATCACGCTCGCCGCCACCACGCCCTCGCCCTTCGGCCCGCAGCGCCACGGGCGGCCGGTCGACTCCTCCGCCGAGGACAGGGACGGCGACGACCGAGGCCAGGACGAGGGCAAGAAGGACTCACGCAAGGAGGACGGCGAGGACCGGCCCCGTACCCCCGTCACCAAGGTGGACACCGAGGGCCTGGCCGACCGCATCGTGCCCTTCCCGGTGGAGGCGGCCCGCTACTCCACGCTGCGCGCGGCCAAGGACGGCGTCCTGTGGCTGCGGCACCCCGTGCGCGGGGTCCTGGGCGCGAGCCTGGCCTCGCCCGAGGCGGAGCCGCCGTCCACCGCGCTGGAGCGGTACGACCTCAAGCAGCTGCGCGTGGAGGACATCGCCGACGACGCCGACGACTACGCGGTCACCGGTGACGGCAACAAGGTGCTGGTGACCTCCGGTCACCGGCTGCGGGTGGCCGCGGCCGACCACAAGTCGGCCCCGTCCGACGACGAGACCGACAGCAACGTCACCGTCGACCTCTCCCGGATCCGCGTCACCGTCGACCCGCAGGCGGAGTGGCGCCAGATGTACGACGAGTCGCACCGCCTGATGCGGGACAACTTCTGGCGGGCCGACATGGGCGGCGTCGACTGGGACGGCGTGCGCGACCGCTACCGTCCCGTCCTGGACCGGGTCGCCACCCACGACGACCTCGTCGACCTGCTCTGGGAGGTCGCCGGCGAGCTGAACACCTCGCACGCCTACGTCATGCCGTCCGGCGGCCGCGGCGACTGGCTGCACCGTCAGGGCCTGCTCGGCGCGGACCTCACCCGCGACGCGGACGGCGTGTGGCGCGTGGAGCGGGTGCTGCCCTCCGAGACCTCCGACCCGCGGGCCGGCTCCCCGCTGGCCGCGCCGGGTGTCGCGGTCCGCGCCGGCGACGCGATCCTCGCGGTGGACGGACGGCCCGTGGACCCGCTGACCGGCCCCGGCCCGCTGCTGATCGGCACCGTGCGCAAGCCCGTCGAGCTCACCGTCGGCCCGGCCGACGGCGGGGCGCTGCGGCATGTCGTCGTCGTGCCCATCGCGGACGAGGAGCCGCTGCGCTACCACGACTGGGTCGCCGGGCGCCGGGCGTACGTGCACGAGCTGTCCGGCGGCCGGCTGGGCTACCTGCACGTACCCGACATGGTCGGCTCCGGCTGGGCCCAGCTCCACCGTGACCTGCGCGTGGAGGTCGTCCGAGAGGGACTGGTCGTGGACGTGCGGGAGAACCGCGGCGGCCACACCTCGCAGCTGGTCGTGGAGAAGCTGGCGCGGCGGATCGTGGGCTGGGATGTGCCGCGCGGGCTGCCCGCCTTCAGCTACCCGCTGGACGCGCCGCGCGGGCCCGTCGTGGCCGTCGCCAACGAGTTCTCCGGCTCGGACGGCGACATCGTCAACGCGGCGATCAAGGCACTGGGGATCGGGCCTGTGGTGGGGACCAGGACCTGGGGCGGCGTCATCGGTATCGACTCCCGCTACCACCTGGTCGACGGGACGCTGGTCACCCAGCCGAAGTACGCCACGTGGCTGGAGGGCGTGGGCTGGGACGTGGAGAACCACGGCGTCGACCCGGACGTCGAGGTCGTCCACACCCCGCAGGACTGGGCCGCCGGGCGGGACCCACAGCTGGACGAGGCCGTCCGCCTCGCCCTGGAGGCGCTGGAGACCGCCCCGGCCCGTACCGCGCCCCCGTTGCCGTAGCGGCGGGAGCGGGGCCCGGCGCGACCCGGGCTCCGCGACGGCGCGCCGCCGCGAGGCCCTGTCGTCAAACGAACTCCCCCAGCTCCGCTGGGAGGCGCAGGCACCGTCCGGAGGGCGGGCGCCGCGGTTCCCTGAGCTCCGCTGGGAGGTGCTCGCAGGTGCGGTGCATCGCAAGGCGGAGAGTCGTCCTCGTAGTGGGCTGCTCGGACGATTCGGCAACTCCCCCGGACCGAAGGCTTGGGGAGGCACTTTGACGACAGGGTGTGGGGGCACCGGTAGCATGCGGGGCGTACTGATCAACCCCTGGACGGAGGCGTCAGGTGGCGGGAGAACCGCAGGCGGACTGCCTGTTCTGCAAGATCGTCGCCGGGAGCGTCCCCGCGACCGTCGTGCGGGAGACCGAGACGACCGTCGCGTTCCGTGACATAAACCCCCAGGCGCCGACGCACGTCCTGGTCATCCCCAAGGCGCACTACCCGGACGCCGCCTCGCTGGCCGCCCAGGCACCCCAGCTCGCCGCGGACGTGCTGCGGGAGGCGGGTGAGGTCGCCGCCGAGGACAAGGTGGTCGGCACCGGCTACCGGGTCGTCTTCAACACCGGCGCGGGGGCGGGCCAGACCGTCTTCCACGCGCACGCCCACGTGCTGGGCGGTCGTGGCCTCGAGTGGCCGCCCGGGTAACCGACGGTGTCCGCACGTGAATTGGTCGTGCTCGGCACGGCCAGCCAGGTCCCGACCCGGCACCGCAACCACAACGGCTACTTCCTGCGCTGGGACACCGAGGGCATCCTCTTCGACCCGGGGGAGGGCACGCAGCGCCAGATGCTGCGGGCCGGCGTGGCGGCGCACGACCTGACCAGGCTGTGTGTGACCCACTTCCACGGGGACCACAGCCTGGGCCTGGCCGGGGTGATCCAGCGGATCAACCTCGACCGGGTGCCGCACCCCGTGACGGCCCACTACCCCGAGTCCGGCCGCCGCTTCTTCGACCGGCTGCGGTACGCCACCGCCTACCGCGAGACCGTGCGGCTGCGCGAGGAACCGGTGGCGGGCGAGGCGGCGGTGCTGGCCGACTCCGACGCCTTCCGGCTGGAGGCGCGCCGGCTGTCGCACCCGGTGGAGGCGTACGGCTACCGGCTGGTCGAGCCGGACGGGCGCCGCATGCTGCCGGAACGCCTGGCGGCGCACGGCATCACCGGACCGGCGGTGGGCCGGCTGCAGCGCGAGGGCGAGGCCGACGGGGTGACGCTCGCCGAGGTGAGCGAGCCGCGCCCGGGGCAGCGCTTCGCCTTCGTGATGGACACCCGGCTCTGCGACGCGGTGTACGCCCTCGCCGACGGCTGCGACCTGCTCGTCATCGAGTCGACCTTCCTGGACGAGGACACCGCGCTGGCCCAGGAGCACGGGCACTTGACGGCCGGTCAGGCCGCCAGGGTGGCCGCCGAGTCGGGCGTCCGGCATCTGGTGCTCACGCACTTCTCGCAGCGCTACACCGATCCGGCCGACTTCGAGCGCCAGGCGCGGGACGCCGGCTTCGAGGGCGAGCTGACGGTCGCGCGGGACCTCGGCCGGGTCGCCGTGCCGAAGCGCCGCCCGAGCTAGCCGGAGCCGGCCGCACGCCCCTGACCTGTACGGTTGCGAGGTGAGCATCCCGAAGGCCGAACTTCATCTGCACATCGAAGGCACCCTCGAACCCGAGCTCGCCTTCGCCCTCGCCGAGCGCAACGGGGTCGACCTGCCGTACGCCTCGGCCGAGGAGCTGCGGCAGGCCTACTCCTTCAGCGACCTGCGGTCCTTCCTGGACCTGTACTACGCGCTCATGGCCGTGCTCCGCACGGAGGAGGACTTCACCGACCTCGCCGAGGCCTATCTCGCTCGCGCCGCCGCGCAGGGCGTGCGGCACGCCGAGATCTTCTTCGACCCGCAGGCGCACACCGCGCGCGGCGTCCCGGTCGGCGCGGTGGTGGCGGGCCTGGCGCGGGCCCTGGACCGCAGCCGGGAACGGCACGGCGTCAGCACACGGCTGATCATGTGCTTCCTGCGGGACGAGTCCGCCGAGTCCGCGTTGGAGACCTTCGAGGCCGCCCGGCCCCATCTGCACCGGATCAGCGCCGTCGGCCTGGACTCCGCCGAGGTCGGTCACCCGCCGTCGAAGTTCCGCGCCGTGTACGAGGCAGCCGCCACGGCGGGCCTGCGCCGGGTCGCGCACGCGGGCGAGGAGGGCCCGCCGGCGTACGTGTGGGAGGCGCTGGACGTGCTCGGCGTCGACCGGATCGACCACGGCATCCGCAGCATGGAGGACCCGGACCTGGTGGCCCGGCTGGCCCGGGACCAGGTGCCACTGACCGTCTGCCCGTTGTCCAATGTGCGGCTGCGCTGCGTGGCCACCCTCGCCGACCACCCGCTGCCCGCCATGCTCGCCGCGGGGCTGCTGGTCACCGTGAACTCCGACGACCCCGCCTACTTCGGAGGCTACGTCGGCGACACCTTCGACGCCGTGGCCGCCGCGCTCCCGCTCGACGAGGACGCCCTGCGGCGGCTGGCCCGCAACTCCTTCCTGGCCGCCTTCCTCGACGACGAGGAGGAACTGCGCGCCCGGTATCTCGCCGAGGTGGACGCCCACACGTTCTGAGTGCCTCCGCGCGCGCCGGTCTGAGTACGCGCACTCATGCGGGCCCTGCCGCGTGGGCGGAGCATGGAGTCATGCGAAGGCACCTGATGCGGCCCGCAGCGGCCGTCACGCTGATCGTGACCACGCCCGTCGCCACCTGGGGGCTCCTGGGCCGGCAGGACGCCGCCGGCTTCGAGCCCGCCGAACTGGACTACCTGGTGCGGCCCTTCGGCATCCCGGAAGGGGCGGAGACCGCGATCGGGGCGGCCGCGGCCGTGCTGGCCACCGGGGCGGCCCTGCTGCTGGGCCGGGCCTCCCGTCCCGGGCCTGACCGCTTCGACGGCCGGTGGTGGGCGGTGATAGGGCCGCTGGTCGCGGCCGGGATGCTGGCCGGCGCGATCTGGCGGACGGTGACGGCCGGGGTCATCGGCGCCAACATCGGCGCGGGACTTGCGATCCTGCTCGGCGGTCCCGTGGTCGCCGGGCTGGTGCTGTGGTCGCTGGGCCGGGGCCTGTGGCTGGCCCGCGCGCGGCGCCGCGGCCCCCGCCCCCCGCATGGGGGGACGGGCACCGCGGGCTGGCGGCCCGCCGCCGGTCAGGGCACGTAGTACATCGGGTTGGGAAGCTTGAACGACTTGTCGGCGTGACCGCCGTTCAGGTCGCTGTACTGGTCGCCGAAGTTGGCGATGATGTCGTACCCCTGCGCCTCGATGTGGGCCCGGGTGCCCGCCTTGTAGTCGACGGTGGAGCAGGTCCACGTCGGGGCGGAGCAGGGCAGGTAGCCGGTGGCGACCTTGTTCTTCAGGAAGAAGTGGGCCGGGTCGGCGGTGGAGGTGTAGCCGGCGGCCGCGAGGTTGCGGACACTCGCGGCGCGCTGCGTCTCCGGGCGGCCGGTGATCCAGAAGACCGTCACGCCGTGGTCGGCGGCCCAGTCGGCCAGCTGCGGCATGCCGAAGACCGGGGCCATGTCCTTGTTCTGGATGTACGCGTCGTTGGAGGCCGGCGTGTAGTTGAAGCCCACCTCCAGCTCGTAGTTGTACGTCAGCAGGGACGTGTCGTCGACGTCCAGGACGATCGCCGGCCTGCCGTGGCGCTGGTGCGCGGACTTCGCGAGGGCGTTCCGCAGGTAGCTGCGGGCCTTCTTCTCGATGCCGGCGACCTGCTTGGCGTAGTTGCTGTCGGCGGCGGCCTGGTGCTCACCGGAGGCGTCGACGGTGTCGCCGTAGTACGCCTTGATGTCGGTGACCACGTCGGTGAGGTTGGGGATCTGCTTGTCGCTGCGGGGCACGGAGGTGTCGGCGGTCGCCGCGCCGACGCCGTAGAGGGTGGCGGCCGCCACCGCGGCGACTGCGGCGGCCACGGTGCGGGTGCGCCCGCGGGTGAACACGGACGGTCTGGCAGCGGGCATGGGGTGGCTCCTTCGATCCGGCCGGGGGCGCGCGCACGGCCGGCCCACGCGCTTTCGGGGAACGCCCGGCCCTGCGGGGCTCGTTGACGTGGCGACGCTATGGGTCTCGATCATGCTGGTCAAGGGCTGTCTACGCGCGGTGACCCCGGATCGTCGTCCGGGGAAGGATCAGCCCAGGTCGGCACGTGCGGAAAGGACCGGCAAAGCTTTGGTATGCCGCCGCGGCCGGGCCCCGCACCGCCGTGCCCGTGCCCGTGCCCGCCCGAGGGTCAGGGGCGGTGCCGGCCGGGACGCCGCCGGCGCGGCGCGGCGCCCCTCCCGCGGGCGTGCCTAGACAGGGCCGCGCCGCCCGCGCAGAGCACGGCGCCCGCCGCGAACGCGGTGAAGCCCAGCGGGGCCTTCGGCAGCCCCCACAGGGTCTCCGCGAAGGGGTCCGGCGGGGCCTGCGCACTGCCGACGCCGCCCAGCAGGCTGAGGATCAGGGACACCCAGATGGCGAACCCGGCGAGCGCCACTATCACCCCGGCGGCCATGAGCACCCGCCCCGGCCCCCGCACCCGCAGCAGCCCGTCGCAGGCCTCCTCGGCGGCTCCGGGGTCCGCCTCGCGCCCGCCGCCGTAGCGCCGGCGGCCTGCGAGGTACTGCGCGCGCCCGGACGGATAGCCCCGGGTGCCGCCGGGCCCTGACCGGGGCCGGGTGTCCGCGAGGTCGTGGAGGACGGTCAGCGGCGGGGAGGGCCCGGGGATCTCCCCGGCCTGCGGGGGCTCCGCGTCGTCCGCGGGGTCCGGTCGCACCAGCCGGGCCGACTCCACCGACAGCCGCAGTTCGACGTGGCCGATGCGGAGCAGGTCCCCGTCGTGCAGGGGACGCGGCGCGTCGATCAGGGTCCCGTTGAGGTAGGTGCCGTTGGTCGAGCCGAGGTCACTGAGCACGACGTGACGCCCTGCGCGGTTCATCGCGGCGTGCCGCCGGCTCACGCCCTCCGCTTCGAGCCGTATCCCGCTGCCGGCCAGCCTGCCGATCTCGCAGTAGCCGGCCGGCACGGGGTAGGTCCGTCCGGCGTCCGGCCCCGTGGTCACGATCAGTTGTGGCGGTGCGGCCGAGTGTCCGGGCATCTCCAGCCCCTGGGGTCATCCGCTTTCCCTCAGCATCCGTCCGCGTCCCCGCGCGGACAAACGCTGGTCACGGCCCGGGCGCGCGTACGATCGGTCGGAACGACACCAGGTCGGGAGGAGCCCGGGTGAAAGACCAGCCCGTCCTCGATCCGCTCGCGGCGGTGCGCGGGCCGGACGACCCGGAGACCGATGTGTACCTGACCGGCACGGTCTTCCTGGACATCATCTTCACCGGTCTCGACCGTGCGCCCGTGCGCGGCACCGAGTCCTGGGCACGCGGCATGGGGTCGAGTCCCGGAGGCGTGGCCAACATGGCGACCGCACTCGCCCGGCTGGGCTTGCGCACCTCGCTCGCGGCGGCCTTCGGCGACGACGTGTACGGCGACTACTGCTGGGACTCCCTGTCCGAGGGCGAGGGCATCGAGCTGGCGCTCTCCCGCAAGATCCCCGGCTGGCACTCCCCGGTCACGGTCTCCATGGCGTACGAGGGCGAGCGCACCATGATCAGCCACGGCCACGAGGCCCCGCCGCCGGAGGAGCCCGCCCCGCCGTGCCCGCCGCCGAGCCGGGCGTGTGTGGCCTCCCTGGTGCCCGGGGTGCCGCAGCAGGAGTGGATCGGCACCGCCGCAGGACGGGGCAGCCGGGTCTTCGCCGACGTCGGCTGGGACGACAGCGGCCGCTGGGACCGCGCCGACCTCGCCGACCTGGCGCACTGCGAGGCCTTCCTGCCGAACGCCGCCGAGGCCATGCGCTACACCCGCACCGACTGTCCCCGGGCCGCCGCCCGCAAGCTGGCCGAAATGGTGCCGCTGGCGGTGGTGACGCTCGGTTCCGAGGGCGCGTACGCGGTGGACTCCGCGGCCGGGCAGGCCGCCGAGGTCCCGGCGCTCTCCGTGGAGGCCCTGGACCCCACGGGCGCCGGGGACGTCTTTGTCGCGGGCTTCCTGACCGGCACCCTGGCCGGCTGGGCTCTGGCCGACCGGCTGGCCTTCGCGTGCCTCACGGCCGCGCTGTCGGTGCAGGAGTTCGGCGGTTCGCTGTCGGCGCCCGGCTGGATCGAGATCGCGGCCTGGTGGCAGCACGCCAAGGCCTACGACGACCAGGACCGCACCGCGCTGCGCCGCTACGCCTTCCTGGACGACCTGCTGCCCACAGGCACCCGCCGCTGGCCCCTGCGCCGCGCCGTGCCGACGATCGGCTTCCGCCCGCCGCCGATGCGCTGACGCCGTGGCGGGACCCGCGTCAGGCGATCACGTCGACGGGGCAGCGGGCCGCCTTGGCGCGCTCGATCCGGGCGTCTCCTGTGACCAGGGCGCACTTCAGGTGTTCGGCGAGGGCGACGTAGGAAGCGTCGTACGCGGAGAGGTTGGCGCGCAGCTCCCAGACGCGATCGAGCAGGGCATAGCCCGGCATGCGCTGGATCGGCAGGGCGGACAGCAGCGTGATCGCCGTCTCCGCCGCCGCTTGCTCCAGCTTCCCCCCGAGCGACAGGCCACGGATCGCATGAGCCGCCTCGAACTCGATGACGGCCGGTGCGTGCAGGATCTCGCCGGACAGGCGTTTGCGCGCGAGATCGCCCGGTGGGCCGCCATGGGTGAGGGCCAGGACGAGCGCGGACGCGTCGACGACGATCACCCGCGGCGCCCCTCGTCGAGGTGACCCAGCAGGTCCTCCACGGTGTAGTCGGCTGTCGCCGACTTCCGGGCGCTGGCCAGTATGTCGTCGACTGTCGGCGTTCTCGCCTGTTCGATCAGCCTCTGGCGCAGGTACTCGTTCAGGGACTGGTGCGCCTCGACCGCGCGGTGCTTGAGAGTGCGGTGCACGTCATCGGGGACGTCCTTGATCTGGATGTTCGCCATGTCGTCCACCCTAGCATGCGAAACGCATGCATGCATGCGTTTCGCATGCGTCGTCACACTCGGCGCTCCAGGATCCGGCCCGGCCAGTGGGCGCCCTCCTCCCGGGGAACGGTGAAGGGCTGGGCGCGGGTGAAGCCCAGGGTCTCGTACTGCCGCACGAGGCGGCCGTCGTCGCCCGCGTAGCAGTCGACGCGCAGCAGCCGGATGCCGCGCCGTCGTGTCTCGGCGACGGCGTCCTCCACCAGGGCGGCGCCGATGCCGCTGCCGGACAGCGACCGGTCGGTGACCAGCAGCCGCAGGTACAGCTCGGGCTCGTCGACGGGCGGGGCGTAGTCGGGCTTCTCCTCGGCCAGCACGCACACGCCCACCAGCCGGCCGTCGGTCTCGGCGGCGCGCAGCAGGTACTCCTCGGCGTACCGGGTCACACGTTCCACCGCCGGGGGCCGGGAGGACCAGGGGCGGGTGCCCCACTGGCCGGTGCGGCCGCGTGCGGTCAGCCACGCGATGGCCCCGTCGAGCAGGGCGAGCGTCGCGGGCAGGTCCTCGGGTCCTCCGGTGCGGATCTCCATTCCCCAGTCCTACCCGGTGCGTGACGCAGCGTAAAACCTCTCGGAACCCCAGCGGCACCGACGTACCCTTGAACCCCAAGCCCAGTGGCATGTCGAACAGCAGAAGGCGGGATGAGCAGGCCGTCGAGCCTGGCCCATGACTCAGACACCGACAACGCAGCAACCGCAGACGAGCGCCCACTTCGTGGTACCGGCCAAGCACCCCATGGTGACCGTCCTGGGGTCGGGCGACTCGCTTCTGCGCGTGATAGAGCAGGCGTTCCCGGCCGTCGACATCCATGTACGAGGCAATGAGATCAGCGCGAGCGGCGAACCCGCGGACGTCGCGCTGGTCCAGCGCCTTTTCGACGAGATGATGCTGGTACTGCGCACAGGCCAGCCGATGACGGAGGACGCAGTGGAGCGGTCGATCGCCATGCTCCGCCAGGACAGCGGAAGCGACGGCCTGGAGGAGACCCCCTCCCAGGTGCTCACCCAGAACATCCTGTCCAGCCGGGGCCGCACCATCCGCCCCAAGACCCTGAACCAGAAGCGCTACGTCGACGCGATCGACAAGCACACGATCGTCTTCGGCATCGGCCCGGCGGGTACCGGCAAGACCTACTTGGCCATGGCCAAGGCGGTCCAGGCCCTGCAGTCCAAGCAGGTCAACCGGATCATTCTGACCCGTCCGGCCGTCGAGGCGGGCGAGCGGCTCGGCTTCCTGCCCGGCACGCTCTACGAGAAGATCGACCCGTACCTGCGCCCGCTGTACGACGCGCTGCACGACATGATCGACCCCGACTCGATCCCCCGCCTCATGGCGAGCGGCACGATCGAGGTCGCTCCTCTGGCGTACATGCGCGGCCGCACGCTCAACGACGCGTTCATCATCCTCGACGAGGCGCAGAACACCAGCGCCGAGCAGATGAAGATGTTCCTCACCCGGCTCGGCTTCGACTCCAAGATCGTCGTCACCGGAGACGTCACGCAGGTCGACCTCCCCGGTGGCACGAAGAGCGGGCTGCGCCAGGTCGTGGACATCCTCGAGGGCGTCGAGGACGTGCACTTCTCGCGTCTGACGAGCTCGGATGTCGTACGCCATAAGCTGGTCGGGCGCATCGTGGACGCCTACGAGCGCTACGACGACCTCAACGGCAACCGAAAGTAGCCACCGAAGCACTATGGCGATCGACGTCAACAACGAATCCGGCTGGGATTTCGACGAGGCGGCGGTGCTCGACATCAGCCGCTACGCCCTGCAGCACATGCGTATCCACCCGCTGTCCGAGCTCTCGGTCATCGCGGTCGACGCCGACGCCATGGCGCAGCTGCACATCCAGTGGATGGACGAACCGGGCCCCACCGACGTCATGTCCTTCCCGATGGACGAGCTGCGTCCCGGGAAGGACGACGAGGAGCCCCCGCAGGGCCTGCTCGGGGACATCGTGCTCTGCCCCGAGGTGGCCAAGAAGCAGGGCGACGCGGCCGTGACCAAGCACTCCATGGACGAGGAGCTGCAGCTGCTCACCGTCCACGGGGTGTTGCACCTGCTCGGTTACGACCACGAGGAGGCCGACGAGAAGGCCGAGATGTTCGGCCTGCAGAAGGCCATCCTCGACGGCTGGCGCGCCGAGCGCGGCATCCAGGGGCCGTCGCCGGCCCCGACGACCACCCACTGATCGCGATGGTGGTCTTCGCCGTCCTGCTGGTCGTCGTCGCCTGGCTGGCCGCCTGCGCCGAGGCCGGCATCGCCCGTACCTCCCGCTTCCGGGCGGAGGCCGCGGTGCGTGCCGGCCGGCGCGGCGCGGACAAACTGCTGGCGGTGTCCTCGGACCCGACCCGCTACCTCAACGTCGCCCTGCTGGTCCGGGTGGCCTGTGAGATGGCGGCGGCGGTGCTGGTCACCGTCGTGTGCGTCCGGCACTTCGAGCGGACCTGGCAGGCGGTCCTGGTGGCGGTCGCTGTCATGATCGTGGTCTCGTACGTCGCGGTGGGCGTCTCGCCCCGCACCATCGGCCGCCAGCACCCGCTGAACACCGCCACCGCGGCGGCGTACGTGCTGCTGCCGCTGGCCCGGGTCATGGGGCCGGTCCCGGCGCTGCTGATCCTCCTCGGCAACGCGCTCACCCCCGGCAAGGGCTTCCGCCAGGGCCCGTTCGCGTCCGAGGCGGAGCTGCGCGCGCTGGTGGACCTCGCCGAGAGCGAGTCCCTCATCGAGGACGAGGAGCGCCGCATGGTGCACTCCGTCTTCGAGCTGGGCGACACCCTGGTGCGCGAGGTCATGGTGCCGCGCACCGAGCTGATCGCCATCGAGCGCTACAAGACGATCCGCCAGGCCATGACCCTCGCCCTGCGCAGCGGTTTCTCGCGCATTCCGGTCACGGGCGAGAGCGAGGACGACATCGTCGGCATCGTCTACCTCAAGGACCTCGCCCGTCGGGTGCACATCAACCGGGACGCCGAGACCGACCCGGTCTCCTCGCTGATGCGCCCGGCCTTCTTCGTCCCCGACACCAAGAACGCCGGCGACCTGCTGCGCGAGATGCAGCGCGAGCGCAACCACGTCGCCGTCGTCATCGACGAGTACGGCGGAACGGCCGGCATCGTCACCATCGAGGACATCCTGGAGGAGATCGTCGGCGAGATCACCGACGAGTACGACCGCGAACTGCCGCCCGTCGTGGAGCTCGGCGCGGGCCGCTACCGTGTCACCTCCCGCCTCGACCTCGGCGACCTGGGCGAGCTCTACGGCGTGGACCTCGACGACGAGGACGTCGAGACGGTCGGCGGCCTGCTCGCCAAGACCCTCGGCCGGGTCCCCATCCCCGGCGCCTCGGCGGTCGTCGGGCTTCCCGAGACCGCCTCGGCCCCGGACGCCCCCACCGCGCTGCGGCTCACCGCCGAGGCCCCCTCGGGCCGCCGCAACCGCATTGGCGCGGTCCTCGTCGAGCCGGTCGCGGCCGTCACGGACGAGGATCCGGCGGGTCCGGAGCCGGACGGGGCGATGCACGGCGGGTAGGGCCGGTCAGCCCTCGTCGACGAGCGGGATGCCGGGGGCGAAGTGCTCCAGTGCGGCGGCGAGGCGCCGCCGGTCGAGCCGCCAGCCACTGATCTGGCGGGACGCCATGAGCAGGTCGAACGGCACGGGGACCAGGGCACCGGCGACGGCGCGCCCCACGGGCCCCTGTCCGGCGCCCGGCAGCGCCGGGGCGCCCTCGCGGCGGGCCAGCCCGATCCAGGGGACCCGCGCGCCGTGCGTGACGCCCTGCCGCCACAGCACCACGGCCGTGACGTCCTCCCACGGCACGTGCGCGGTGGTGGCCCGGTAGCGCAGGGGCGCCCCACCCAGGAGCACCCCCGTCGCGTCGACCCGCAGGGCCACTTTGCGGGTCAGCGAGTTCGAGGCGATCAGCAGACCGCCGCCGCCGAAGAAGACGGCTCCGAAGACCTGCATCGCCGCCGGTGTCCCGAGGCCCGGCGCCACCGCGAGCGCGGTGAACAGCACCGTGAGCGTCAGGATGCCGACGGTCTTGCGGTCGAAGCCGAAGCGTGCCTCGTAGATGGGTTCCTCTCCCTGCTTCATGCAGGGATCATGACAACGCCCCGTCCCCGGGGGAAGCCCCCGGGACGGCTACGCTGACCGCATGAGCGATGCGCTGCACCCGGAAGACCGCAAAATCATCACCCTGGCCCGCTCGACCCGTGCCCGCAACGGCGTTCCCGAGGGCGCGGCGGTCCGCGACGAGACGGGCCGCACCTATGTGGCGGGCACCGTCGCCCTGCAGTCGCTGTCGCTCAGCGCGCTGCAGACCGCGGTCGCCATGGCCGTGGCGAGCGGTGCCACGTCGCTGGAGGCGGCCGCCGTGGTGTCCGAGGCGGACGCGGTGGCGGAGGCGGACCGCGCGGCCGTGCGCGACCTGGGCGGCGCCGGCACCCCCGTGCTGCTGGCCGGACCCGACGGCGCCGTGCGGGCGACGGTCACCGCGGGCTGAGCCGCCCCGGCGCGGCCGCCCGCGGGAACGCCTCCACGAACTCCGCGACATCGGGGCGCCGGTCGGCCGAGCGCCACACCAGGGTCGAGTCCGCGGGCGTCAGGCCCCCGGGCCCCGTACGGGGCGGGCCACGACTTCGGGGCGCGAGCACCTCCGCGTCGCCTTCCGTGAGCGCGACGACGGCCTCACGGCCTCACCCCGGGCCGGATTTCCCGGCCTGGCCGCTGCGTCAGTACCAGCACGTCGTCCCCGTCCCCGGTGGCGCACATCGCGGGGAACCGCTCGGCCGCCCGTGGGGAACCGCACACCGACACCCTGGCCCGCATCACCGAGGCCCTGGAGCGCCCTCCGGCCCGCCGGCATCCGCGCCCTCCCGGAAGGGATCCGGGTCGGCAGGGGCGTGCCGGGCGTCCGGTACCAAGGACCCGCCGCCCCCGCCGACCAGGCATGGCGCGCGCCCGGCCGCCCCACTCCCCTCGCCTGCCCCGCGGGCGGTCGGAGGCGGCCGCGGGGTCCGCCCGGCGGGCCCGAGTCGAACGTTGTCCCGGCGGCCGAGACCCCCGGAGCCGTCGCGGGAGCGGTCCGGGCCGCCCCGTCCCGGTGAGCGAGCCCGGCCGCGCTGGGCGGCCGGTGCCGCGCGGGCGTCAGCCGGGCCCGGTGGATCAGGGACAATGGTCGCCATGAGCGTTCGCACCGAGACGACCCCCGCCCCCGCCCACCGGGCCGGCTTCGCCTGTTTCGTGGGCCGCCCCAACGCGGGCAAGTCCACCCTGACCAACGCTCTCGTCGGTACGAAGGTGGCCATCACCTCCAACCGTCCGCAGACCACCCGGCACACCGTGCGCGGCATCGTGCACCGCCCGGACGCGCAGCTCGTCCTCGTCGACACGCCCGGTCTGCACAAGCCGCGCACCCTGCTCGGCGAGCGGCTCAACGACGTCGTCCGCACCACCTGGGCCGAGGTGGACGTGATCGGCTTCTGCCTGCCCGCCGACCAGAAGCTCGGCCCCGGCGACCGCTACATCGCCAAGGAGCTGGCCGAGGTCCGCAAGACCCCCAAGGTGGCCATCGTCACCAAGACCGACCTGGTGGACTCCAAGCGGCTCGCCGAGCAGCTGGTCGCCGTCGACCAGCTCGGCGCCGAGCTGGGCATCGAGTGGGCGGAGATCATCCCCGTCTCCGCCGTCGGCGACAGGCAGGTCTCCCTCCTCGCCGACCTCATCGTCCCGCTGCTCCCCGAGGGCCCCGCCCTCTACCCGGAGGGCGACCTCACCGACGAGCCCGAGCAGGTCATGGTCGCCGAGCTCATCCGCGAGGCCGCGCTCGAGGGCGTACGGGACGAGCTGCCGCACTCCATCGCCGTCGTGGTGGAGGAGATGCTGCCGCGCGAGGGCCGCCCCGCGGAGAAGCCGCTGCTGGACGTGCACGCCAACATCTACATCGAGCGCCCCAGCCAGAAGGGCATCATCATCGGCCCCAAGGGCGCCCGCCTGAAGGAGGTCGGCACCAAGTCCCGCCGCCACATCGAGGCGCTGCTCGGAACGCCGGTCTTCCTCGACCTGCACGTGAAGGTCGCCAAGGACTGGCAGCGCGACCCCAAGCAGCTGCGCAAGCTGGGCTTCTGAGGCACCGCCCCGCCTCCCGGCTGACGGGCCCGCCGAGTACCATCACCCGGGACCGAACGGGCGGCGGAGGGGGCGCGTGTGGGGGACGGAGCGGGCGGCGGCAAGGTGCGGCGTCCCGTACCGCGACATCTGGGCGCCATGCACCTGAGCGGGACCGTCCTCCTGCTCACCTTCCTCGTGCCACCCCTGTGGATGGTGAACGCCGCCTACGCGACACCGCCGGACGATCCCACCGCGGACGCGCCCTTCATCCTCCTTGTCCCGGTGTCGGCGATGTGCCTGGCCCTGCATCTGGCCGTGCAGATCCCGGCCGGGCTGCTGGGGTCCTGGCTGGGCCGGAGCCGGAGGGCAGCGGCTGGATACGGATTCGCCCTCGCAACGGCCGGAGCGCTGAGTCTGCTACTCCTGTACGGGGTGGGCTGGCGGAGCAGCTCGGACGGTCTCCCGACGGTGTGGGCGGACTCCATGGTGCGCGCATCACTCGGTCTGGCCTGCTACATGTGGTTCGTGCGAACCCGGGCCGGATCCGCGCCGCGCCGACGGGACTGACCCCCGGCGGCCTGCGGCCGGCCCTACGCGCCCTCCTTCAGCACCAGCTGGACCAGTTCCCGTTGCTCCTCGGACAGCCGAGGGTCCGCGCAGTGCACCGTACGGCCGTCGATCGTGATCTCGTACCGGAAGCCGTCCGGTACGCCCTGCGGGGGCGAGGCCGGACCCGCGGCGAGGACGTCGCGGGCCAGGGCGTGCAGACGGAAGGCGTCGGGCCGGCCGGCGGTGTCCAGCACGGCCCGGCGCTCGATCCCCGCGAAACCGCCGGAGCGGATCACCTGTATGCGCATGGCGGACGCCTACCCCTGTACGGGCGGCCGCGCACCTTCCGGCGCCGGGGACTGGCGCGGCAGGTCGCTGCCGCCCACGGCGGCCGGGATGCCGACCTCCGACCAGGCCTTCACGACCGCCGCGTGCTCCTCGCCCTCGCCGAAGCGTGCGGCGGCCGCGCCGACCGTCGCCTGCGCGAACTCCGCGAAGGTCGCGCGCGGTGACAACTCCCCGCCGGTCAGCACGTCGTACCAGATCCGGCCGGCCCGCTCCCAGGCGTAGCCGCCCAGCGCGGTGGCGAGCAGCTGGAACGCCCGGTTGGGGATGCCGGAGTTGATGTGCACACCGCCGTTGTCCCGCGAGGTGCGGACGTAGGAGTCCATGTGGCCGGGCTGCGGGTCCTTGCCGAGGACGTCGTCGTCGTAGGCGGTGCCCGGGGCCTTCATGGAACGCAGCGCGACCCCCGTGACGCGCGGCGCGAGCAGGCCGGCGCCGATCAGCCAGTCCGCCCGGTCGGCGGTCTGGCCGAGCGCGTACTGCTTGATCAGGGAGCCGAAGACGTCGGACACCGACTCGTTGAGAGCGCCGGACTGGCCGAAGTAGTCGAGGTTCGCGGTGTACTGGGTCACGCCGTGGGTGAGTTCGTGGCCGATGACGTCGATGGGGAGCGTGAAGTCGAGGAAGAGCTCCCCGTCGCCGTCCCCGAAGACCATCTGCCCGCCGTTCCAGAACGCGTTGTTGTAGTCGCGGTCGTAGTGGACGGTGGCGTCCAGCGGAAGACCGGCGTCGTCGATGGAGTGGCGGCCGTACGCCGTCAGGAAGAGTTCGAAGGTCGCCCCGAGGCCGTCGTAGGCCCGGTTGACCGTCGCGTCGGCCGAGGCGGCGTCGCCCTCGTCGCGGACCTTCCGCCCGGGAAGGTCCGTTTGGTGCTCCGCGTCGCTGATCGTGCGGCGCGGCAGGTCGGACGGCTCCGCGCCGATCACCGGGAGGGCGCCGATGACGGTGGTCAGCCGGCGGCGGGTGCGCTCGGCGGCGTCGCGTTCCAGGGTGCGGCGGGCGGGCTCGGCGAGTGCGCGGTCTTCGTTGCGGGCGACCTCGTCGAGGACGTGCGGCGGCACGATCGTGCAGAAAACGGGTGTCTGCTCCATGCAGGGCAATGTGGCACGTTGCTCACGGTCTGTCACTAGCTGTGACCATGATCCACGAAAAGGGGGGAAGATGTGCGTTTTTCAGGTCATCGCGGGCGGTCTTGCATACTGAGAAGAACGCCGCAGCGGCTGCAGGGTCCCCGGGGGCTCGGTTATGGTCGACAGCATCATGCGTTTCGGGCTGCTTCTTCTTAGCTGCCGCGGCGAGGGCCTGTAGTCCAGGTCGACTCCCTCCCCGCGGGGTTTGGCGTTGCACCAGCGCCGGTCGGCCGCCTCCACAGCCGCAACCGAGGAGCACCCCCGCAGATGTCCACCCCGAACGCCGTCGGCCGCCCCACGCCCATCACCGCCGCGACCGTGCGCCAGCGGCCCACCGCGATGCCGGTCCACAAGTACAAGCCGTACGAGGCCGTGCGGATCCCGGACCGCACCTGGCCCGACCGGCGGATCACCAGGGCCCCCCGCTGGCTGTCGACCGACCTGCGGGACGGCAACCAGGCGCTGATCGACCCGATGTCACCGGCCCGCAAGCGCGCGATGTTCGACCTGCTGGTGAAGATGGGCTACAAGGAGATCGAGGTCGGCTTCCCGGCCTCGGGCGAGACCGACTTCGCCTTCGTGCGCTCCATCATCGAAGAGGGCGCGATCCCCGACGACGTCACCGTCTCCGTGCTGACCCAGGCCCGCGAGGAGCTGATCGAGCGGACCGTGGAGTCGCTGCGCGGCGCGGCGCGCGCGACCGTGCACCTGTACAACGCCACCGCCCCGACCTTCCGCCGGGTGGTCTTCCGCGGCTCCAAGGAGCAGATCCGGCAGATCGCCGTGGACGGCACGCGGCTGGTCATGGAGTACGCGGACAAGGTCCTGGGCGACGCGACCGTCTTCGGCTACCAGTACAGCCCGGAGATCTTCACCGACACCGAGCTGGACTTCGCGCTGGAGGTCTGCGAGTCGGTGATGGACGTCTGGCAGCCCGAGGACGGCCGCGAGATCATCCTGAACCTGCCGGCGACCGTGGAGCGCTCCACGCCCTCCACCCACGCGGACCGCTTCGAGTGGATGTCGCGGAACCTGAGCCGCCGCGAGTTCGTCTGCCTGTCCGCGCACCCGCACAACGACCGCGGCACGGCGGTGGCCGCCGCCGAGCTGGCCGTGATGGCCGGTGCCGACCGCGTCGAGGGCTGCCTGTTCGGCCAGGGCGAGCGCACCGGCAACGTGGACCTGGTCACCCTGGGCATGAACCTGTTCAGCCAGGGTGTGGACCCGATGGTCGACTTCTCGCAGATCGACGAGATCCGCCGCACCGCCGAGTACTGCAACCAGATGGAGGTCCACCCGCGCCACCCGTACGTGGGCGACCTGGTCTACACGTCCTTCTCCGGCTCCCACCAGGACGCCATCAAGAAGGGCTTCGACGCCATGGAGGCCGACGCGGCCGCCCAGGGGAAGACGGTCGACGAGATCGAGTGGGCGGTCCCGTACCTGCCGATCGACCCCAAGGACGTCGGCCGCTCCTACGAGGCCGTCATCCGCGTCAACTCGCAGTCCGGCAAGGGCGGCGTCGCGTACGTCCTGAAGAACGACCACAAGCTGGACCTGCCGCGCCGGATGCAGATCGAGTTCTCGAAGATCATCCAGGCGAAGACCGACGCCGAGGGCGGCGAGGTCACCCCGACGGAGATCTGGTCCATCTTCGAGGACGAGTACCTGCCCACCCCCGAGAACGCCTGGGGCCGCATCGCGCTGCGCTCGGCGCAGACCTCGACCAGCAGCGACGGCGCCGACACTTTGACCGTCGAGGCGGTCGTGGACGGGGCCGGTACGGTCCTGACCGGCACCGGCAACGGCCCGATCTCGGCGTTCTTCGACGCGCTGGCCTCGGTCGGGGTCGACGCCCGTCTGCTGGACTACACCGAGCACACCATGAGCGAGGGCGCCAGCGCCCAGGCCGCCTCCTACATCGAGTGCGCCATCGACGGCAAGGTCCTGTGGGGCATCGGCATCGACGCCAACACCACCCGCGCCTCGCTGAAGGCGGTCGTCTCCGCCGTCAATCGCGCGGCCCGCTAGTCACCGCGGACGGTGAACCGGCCATGGCGCCCACCCGGGCGCCGTGGCCGATTCTTGTATTCGGCCCTCTCGTGGTACTGACTGCGCGTCGCTCATGTGGCTAACATCACGTCATGACGGCGCCGTTGCCGGAGCGTTACCCACGCCTGCGGCGCGTAATGGGACGAACCGGTGTAATCAAGATGGCGGCCGGAGGGTGCGAAGTGCTCCAGATCAAGGGCTTGTGCATCTTGGGCGTGCGGACGGTCTGGCACACCGAAGGTGACGGGGAGTTCTTCTGCGCCGGCTGCGGCGGCGACCGCGGCTACCGGCGGCGCACCGGCACCCGGCGGCTGACCCTGCTGGGCCTGCCCCTCCTGCCGCGCGGCTCGGCCGGCACGGTCGTGGAGTGCGTGGTCTGCCGGGCGCGCCGCGGCCCCGAGGTCCTGGAGCAGCCCACCACCACCGTCTTCTCCGCCATGCTCCGCGACGCCGTCCACACCGTCGCCCTCGCCGTGCTCACCGCGGGCGGCGCCATGGGGCGCGGGGCACGCGAGGCCGCTGTCGGCGCGGTCCGCTCGGCCGGGTTCACCGACTGCACCGAGGACCAGCTGCTCGGCCTGCTCGCCGCGATCGTCGCCGACGAGGGCCGGTTCCCCGGCGCCTCCGACGCCCTGGACGCCGACGGGCTCGCGGACGCCTTCGACGGCTGCGGCAGCTGGCTGTCCATCGAGCTCCACGAGGCCCTGGAACCCCTCTCCCGGCACCTGGCCCCCCAGGGACGCGAGCACATCCTGCTCCAGGGCGCCCAGATCGCCCTCGCCGACGGCCCCTACCTGCCCGCCGAGCGCGAGGTCCTCGGCGCCGTCGGCCGCTGCCTCGGCCTCGTCGGCGAGGACACCGAGCGCATCCTGGAGGCCGCGGCCCGTACGCCGTCCTGACGGCCGTCCCCGCCCCGCCGGGCGTACTCCCCAGGGAGTAACGGGACCCGTCCCGCACCCCGGGCAGTAACGCGCGGCTCGCCCTGCGGCCTGACGAAACGCGGCTCCGCGGCCGGAAGTCTGGAAGCGACCAGACCACCGGCCCGGAGGGAGGCCCGAGATGGGGGCCACGAGCACGAAGAGCACGGCGGGCGCGCCGGCGCAGGCGCCGCCGCGCGGCGTACGGAAGGGACGGCGCGGAGCGCGGCTGGTGCCCTGGGGGGTGCTCGTCCTGTGGCTCGGGGTGCTCGCGCTCGCCGGGCCGATGGCGGGCAGGCTCGCCGGAGACCAGCAGAACCGCGCCGTCGACTACCTACCGGCGAGCGCCGGTTCGACGCAGGTGGCCGAGTTGCAGGACGCCCTGCCCGGCGGCGAGGCGACCGAGCTGTTCGTCGTCTACCACCGCGACGGCGGGCTGACCGCCGCCGACCGGGCCAGGGCCGCGGAGCAGGTCGCCGCTGTCGCGAGGGCGCACCGCCTCACCGGCGAGGGGCAGCCGCGGGGCGTCGCGTCGCGGGACGGCAGCACCCTGATGTACCCGGTCGCCAGCACCGAGCCGGGTCAGGACGACGCTGCCGCCGAGGCCTTCGTCGAGGACGTGCGCGCCACGGCGACCGGCGGCGACGGGCTGACCGTCGAGGTCGGCGGGCCCGGGGCGGTCGGCACCGACATGAAGGAGGTCTACTCCTCGCTGGACGGGCCGCTGCTGTACACCACGGTGGCCGTCGTCGCCGTCCTGCTGATCCTCATCTACCGCAGCCCGCTGCTGTGGCTGCTGCCGCTCGTCGTCGCGGGCGTCGCCGACGCCACGGCCATGGCCGCGGTCCACGGCCTCCACCGCGCCTTCGACATCACCGTCACCGGCCAGAGCCAGGGCGTGATGACCATCCTCGTCTTCGGCGCCGGTACCGACTACGCGCTGCTGCTCGTCTCCCGCTACCGCGAGGAACTCCGGCGCGTGCCACGCCCGTACGACGCCATGCGGGCCGCCCTGCGCGGCTGCGGGCCCGCGGTACTGGCCTCCTCCGCGACGGTGGCCGTGGGCCTGCTGTGCCTGCTCGCCGCCGACCTCAACAGCAGCCGGGGCATGGGCCCGATCGCCGCGGTCGGCGTGCTGTGCGCGCTGGTGGCCATGACGACGCTGCTGCCCGCGCTGCTGGTGCTGCTGGGCCGCCGGGTCTTCTGGCCGCTGGTCCCGGCGCACGGCAGCCAACCGCCCGTCCGGCGCGGACTATTGACCACCATGGGCCGCTCCGTCGCCCGCCGTCCGCTGGTCGTGCTCGTGGGCGGGTTGGTCCTGCTGGGCGCGCTGGCGGTCGGCGCGCTCAACCTGCCCGGCGGCCTCAAGAACGACGACGCCTTCACCAGCGCCCCCGAGTCGGTCGCGGCCATGCGCACCCTCGCCCGCGCGGACAGCGGCGGCGGTGCCCAGCCGATCACCGTCATGGCGCCCACCGGCCGGGCCGACGAGGTCGCGGCGGCCGCCCGGACCACCGAGGGCGTGGCCGCCGTGGAACGCGGCCGCAGCGGCGGCGGCTGGACCGAGCTGTCCGTCACCGCCCGGGCCGTGCCGGAGTCGGCGGCCGAGGCCGCCACCATCAAGGCGCTGCGCGCGGAACTGGACGGCCGCTACGGGACGTACGTCGGCGGCCCCGGCGCCCAGCAGCTCGACCTCGCGGACACCAGCGCGCGGGACCGCCTGTTCGTCGTGCCGCTCGTCCTGCTCTCGGTGCTGCTGGTCCTCGTCGCGCTGCTGCGCAGCCTCGTCGCGCCGCTGCTGCTCGTCGCGGCGGTGATCGCCGTGTGGGGGGCGTCGCTGGGCATCGGCGGACTGGTCTTCGGCCCGCTCTTCGGCTTCGCCGGCACGGACCCGGGGCTCCCGCTGCTCTCCTTCGTCTTCCTCGTCGCCCTCGGTGTCGACTACGGCATCTTCCTGATGCACCGGATGCGCGAGGAATCGCTCGCCGGCGCCGCGCCCGCCGCGGCGGCCCTCACCGCGCTGCGCACCACCGGAGGGGTCATCGCCTCCGCCGGGCTGGTGCTGGCGGCTACCTTCTCGGTGCTGCTCGCCATGCCCCTGGTGTCGCTGGTGGAGCTGGGCTTCGTCATCGCGGTCGGGGTGCTGCTGGACACCTTCCTGGTGCGGACCTGCCTCGTCACCTCGGCGAGCCTGACGCTGGGACGCCGGGTGTGGTGGCCGGGCCGGCTCTCCCGGGCGTGACCCCGTCCGGACGGCCCGGGCAGCACCCTGGGAGCCCGCCGACCCCGTAACGGAAGATGGAGCCGTGCCCAAGCAGCCACGCATCGTCCTCGCCTCCCACGGCGACGTCCTCCTCGCCGTCACCGTGCTCGCGGCGCAGTGCGCGCTCGCCGTGTTCTTCCCCGAGCGCAACGGGCACCGGCCGGACGCGCTGGGCTGGACGCTGCTCGTCGCCGGCGCGCTGGTGCTGACGGCGCGGCGGCGGGCGCCGATGGCCGTGATGATCGCGACCGTCCTGGCCGTCGGCCCCTACCACGCGCTGGACAACCTCCATGTGGCCGTCGTGCCGGCGAGCATGGTGGCCGTGTACTCGCTGGCCGTGGCCGGACCGCCGCTGCGGACCTTCCCGACGGTGGCGGCGGTCATCGGGATCATGGCGTCGGTGATGGCGGCCACCCCGGACCGGCACGCGGTCACCGACGTGCTCCGCAGCGGCGGCTGGGTCGTGGCGATGGCCCTGGTCGGCGAGGCGGTGCGGATCCACCGCAAGTACGTGGCCGCGATCGTCGAGCGCGCCGAGCGGGCGATCCGCACCCGCGAGGAGGAGGCGGCCCGCCGGGTCGCCGAGGAACGCCTGCGGATCGCCCGCGACCTGCACGACCTGCTGGCCCACAGCATCACCGTGATCGGTGTGCAGACCTCGGTCGCCGCGCACGTGCTGCTCGCCGACCCGGACCGGCTGGACCGCACGGCCGTCGCCGGGGCCCTGGACAACATCGCGCAGACCTGCCGTGACGCCCGCGTGGAACTGCGGGGCACCTTGCAGGTGCTGCGCGGCGGCGACGACGAACGCGGCCCGCTGCCGGGCCTGGCCGGCGTCGCCGACCTGGCCCGGTCGGCGGAGGCCGCCGGGGCACGGGTGGAACTGGCGGTCGCGCCCGGCGCCGCCGACGGGGTGCCCCCGGCCATCGGCGCGGCGGCGTACCGGATCGTGCAGGAGGCCCTGACCAACGCGGTACGGCACGCGGGCGGCGGCACCCGGGTCCGGGTCGGCCTCTGCCTGGACGCCGAGGCGGCGGCCCTGCGCATCGCCGTCACCGACGACGGTCCCTGCGCCGGGGCGGGAGCGGCGGCCTCGCCGCAGCAGGACGGCAAGTGGCGTCCCTGGCGGGCCATGGCGCCGGCCAGACCGGCGGCGGAGGAGCCCGCCCCGGCCGGCTACGGCCTCATCGGCATGCGCGAGCGGGCCCGCAGCGTCGGCGGCACCCTGACCGCCGGCCCCTCCGCGGAGGGCGGCTTCACCGTCGCGGCCGTCCTCCCGCTCGCAGGGAGCGGGGCGCTCGCGGGAGGCGCGGCGTGATCCGCGTCCTGCTCGCCGACGACCAGACCCTGGTCCGCGAGGCCTTCGCGATGCTCGTCGACTCCGCTCCCGACATGCGGGTCGTGGGGCAGGCGGCCACCGGGCGGGAGGCCATGGCGGCGGCCCGCGCCGGCCGCGCCGACGTGGTGCTCATGGACATCCGCATGCCGGACCTCGACGGCATCGAGGCCACCCGGCTCATCGCCGCCGACGACGGCCTGGCCGGGGTCCGGGTGCTGGTGCTCACCACGTACGACACCGACGACCACGTCGTCCCCGCGCTGCGCGCCGGGGCCAGCGGCTTCCTCGTCAAGGACACCCGCCCCGCCGACCTGCTCGACGCCATCCGCACGGTCGCAGCGGGCGAGGCGCTGCTGTCGCCGGGGCCGACGGCGCGGCTCATCGCCCGCGTGCTGCGCCTCCCGGAGGGCCCGCCACCGGGCGGACCAGCCCCGGAACGCCTCGCCGCGCTGTCCGAACGGGAGCGGCAGGTGCTCGCCCTCGTCGCGCGGGGCCTGAACAACACGGAGGTCGCCGAGGCGCTGGGCCTCAGCCCCCTGACCGCCAAGACGCACGTCAGCCGGATCATGGGCAAGCTCGGCGCCCGCGACCGCGCCCAGCTGGTGATCGCGGCCTACGAGTCGGGCCTGGTCGCGCCCGGCGGGACGGCGGGGCCCGGCGGGTGACCCCCCGGCCCGCGACCGCGGTGGCGACGGGCGGTGCAGGCGAGCGCGATCCACACCGTCGCGCTTTGGTGCCGGGCGTCCGCGGCCGTCGCCGGCGCCCTGTCCCGGGGCGCCGCCCCGGGGTCCGCTCGCGCCCCGCGCAGGGCCGGCACCCGGGCATCCGCCGCCGGCGGTCCGCGTAGCCGCACGGTATTTCCGGCTCGGTGCCGTCGGGGCTGGTCGCCGCGATGCGGTAGGTGACCGAGTCCGTCAGCCGACCGCCAGCACCAGGGCCAGGGCGACGAGCGCGGGCACGGTCTGCACGAAGAGGATGCGCCGGCTCGCGGTCGCGGCGCCGTACAGCCCGGCGACCGCCACGCAGGCCAGGAAGAACACCTTCGCCTGGAAGCCCACCGGGTCGCCCGCCACGGCGCCCCACACCAGCCCCGCGGCGAGGAAGCCGTTGTAGAGCCCCTGGTTGGCCGCGAGCGCCTTGCTCTCCTGCGCGAACTGCGCGGTGGTCCCGAAGGCGCCCCTGGCGCGGGGGGTGGTCCACAGGAACATCTCCAGGACCAGGATGCAGACGTGGAGGGCCGCTATGAGCAGCACGGCGACGGTCGCTGTGATCGACATGGGCCGTAGCGTACGACCCGGGCCGGTCCGGTCGTTCGGTACGGAAGAATGAACGCATGAGTCTGTTCCGCGACGACGGCATCGTGCTGCGCACCCAGAAGCTGGGCGAGGCGGACCGGATCATCACCCTGCTCACCCGCCGGCACGGCCGGGTGCGGGCGGTGGCCCGCGGCGTGCGGCGGACGAAGTCCAAGTTCGGGGCGCGGCTGGAGCCCTTCTCCCATGTGGACGTGCAGTTCTTCGCGCGCGGGGGAGAGCTGATCGGCCGCGGCCTGCCGCTGTGCACCCAGGGCGAGACGATCGCCCCCTACGGCAGCCGCATCGTCACCGACTACGCCCGCTACACCGCGGGCACGGCGATGCTGGAGACCGCCGAGCGCTTCACCGACCACGAGGGCGAACCAGCGGTGCAGCAGTACCTGCTGCTGGTCGGCGGCCTGCGCACGCTCGCCGGCGGTGAGCACGACCCGCGCCTGGTGCTCGACGCGTTCCTGCTGCGTTCGCTGGCGGTCAACGGCTACGCGCCCAGCTTCGATGACTGCGCGAAGTGCGGGATGCCCGGGCCGAATCGGTTCTTTTCGGTCGCCGCGGGAGGAGTCGTGTGCGGCGAGTGCCGCCCGCCCGGAAGCGTCGTACCCTCACTGGAGTCACTGGAACTCCTCGGCGCGTTGCTCGGAGGGGACTGGGAGACCGCCGACGCGTGCGAACCGCGCCACTGCCGGGAGGGCAGCGGACTGGTCGCCGCGTATCTGCAGTGGCACCTGGAGCGCGGCTTGCGCAGTCTGCGCTTCATCGAGAAGTAGCGGTACCCGGCGGGCCCGGCAGCACCAAGTCGTGAGGCACAGGAAGTGGAGAGCAAGGTCATGGCAGTACGCGGGATTCTGAGCCGTCCCCGGCGCGAGTACCGGGCTCCCGACCCGCACCCGTCCGGCGCGCAGCCCCCCAAGATCCCCGGTGAGCTCGTCCCCCGGCACGTGGCCATCGTGATGGACGGCAACGGCCGCTGGGCCAAGGAGCGCGGGCTGCCCCGCACCGAGGGGCACAAGGTCGGCGAGTCCGTCGTGCTGGACGTCCTCAAGGGCTGCCTGGAACTCGGGGTCAAGAACCTCTCCCTCTACGCGTTCTCGACCGAGAACTGGAAGCGCTCCCCCGACGAGGTCCGCTTCCTCATGAACTTCAACCGGGACGTCATCCACCGGCGTCGCGACGAGATGCACGAGATGGGCATCCGCGTCCGCTGGGCCGGGCGCATGCCCCGGCTGTGGAAGTCGGTCGTCCAGGAGCTCCAGGTCGCGGAGGAGATGACCCGCGACAACGACGCGATGACGCTGTACATGTGCGTCAACTACGGCGGCCGTGCCGAGATCGCCGACGCGGCGGCGCGACTGGGCGAGGACATAAAGGCGGGTCGCCTCGACCCCTCCAAGGTCACCGAGAAGACCCTCGCCAAGTACATGTACCACCCGGACATGCCGGACGTGGACCTGTTCGTCCGCCCTTCCGGCGAGCAGCGCACCTCCAACTTCCTGATCTGGCAGTCCGCCTACGCCGAGATGGTCTTCCAGGACGTCCTCTGGCCGGACTTCGACCGGCGCGACCTGTGGCGCGCGTGCCTGGAGTACGCCTCCCGCGACCGCCGCTTCGGCGGCGCGATCCCCAACGAGCAGCCGCCGCCGGCGACGGAGAGCGGTGTGGACACCGAGTAGTGGTCC
>NZ_JBYIQW010000067.1:0-35655 GCF_057707815.1 Actinacidiphila sp. bgisy160 | reverse complement strand
TAGCGGTCGCGGCCGTCATCGCCGGCTCTCGAAGATGCCGGCGTGGAGGCGCTGCAGGCGGCGTTCGACTTCGTCACCGGACTGGTCCAGCAGCTTGAAGTCGCAGGTGGAGCCGAGGGTCGGCAACGTGGGCGAGGCCGTCGGGCCGCAGGCCGAGGCGCCGAAGAGGAACTCCGCGAGGTTGTCGTTGTCGACGATTCCGGCCACGGCCTGGCGGGCGCCGCCGCTGCTGGTCAGCTGGAAGGTGGGGTAGAAGGTGTCGCCCTGCCGGCAGCCGGAACACGGTGTCGCGGTGGCGAGCGTGTACCCGGACCTGGTCCGCACCTGTGGCACGGCGCCCGGTACGGCCGGTCCCTCGTTCCAGTGGACCTCGTCCTTCCCGGTGAGGACCATCTCCCGCCGCTCACCGCGTGCCTGGTCCAGGACAGAGTCCGCCCCGTGGTCGGCCCAGGCGGTGAAGAACTGGTCGATGGCGTCGGGCTGCCGCTTGATGAAGGTGGTCATGGTCCGCTGCGTGGCCACGTGCGGCAGGGGGTCGCCGAGCGCGCCCGGCGCGGCCTCGGACTGCTGCCACCAGTACATCCGGGTGACCTCTCCGGGCCGGTCGGCGTGGAAGTAGTGGTCGACCCTGTCGAGTTCGTCCTTCCCGACGCGGTGGTCCAGGGCCGAGGGGATCCGGCCGTCGGAGTGGAACCTGGCGGCGTAGGTGCTCGGGGCGGCGCTGCCGCCGAGTTCGATCTCGACGTTCGAGCGGTCGGCCTTGATCCGCTTGATCAGGCGGTCCGCCTCGGCGTAGGGCACCTTGACGACCGGCAGTGCCGCGTACGGCTGGACCGCGGGGCAGCTCTTGGGCCCGTCCGTGCACACGGCGAAGTCGGCGGAGCCGCCCAGGGAGGTGAGCTCCGGTGCGGCGACCAGCACGCCGACGGCCCCCGCGGAGGCCGCGGCCGCCACCCGCTCGTCCCGGAGCTTCGGGAAGTCGCAGGTGGTGTCGCAGACGTCGGTCGGTGTCAGCAGCACCAGCTTTCCGCGGGCGTTGACGGCGGCCAGCTCCGCGTCGGAGCCGGTGCCCGCGTAGACCACCGGGACGCGTCCCTTGAGCGGCAGTCGCGAGATCGGCACCGAGACCTCGCGGTAGACGGTATTGCCGTCGTCGTCCAGCCACATCTGGGAACCGATGAGCGAGACGTCCGGAGTGCGGTAGCGGGGGGTCAGCCTGATGGGGGCACCGCCGCCCGTGGCCCGCATGGTGACGACGGGAGTCGTCCGCACGCTGTAGGTGTCCTGGACGAGGGTGCCCGTGCGTACCTTCCCGGTGGGCAGGGCCCACCAGTTGGGCTCGTCGCCGTATCCGGCCGTCAGCAACGTCGCCATCGACCGCGCGCCGTTCGCGGAGACCCGCCGGGTGTAGTCGGTCATCTCGTAGACCTCGGTGGCCTGTGGGAACCGGACCCTCAGCGGCTTGAGCTCGCGCAGGTCCAGGGTGACGGTGGCCGGCTCGGTGAGGTCCACTTCCGCCACGAGAGGTGCGGCCTGCTGCCACGCGCCGTCCGCGTCACGCCACTTGAGGGGGACTGTGGCCGAGTAGGTGCCGCGGAAGAGCGGCAGGGTGATCGTGTCGGCACCGGTCTTGCCTGCCGCGTCCTTGCCCAGGCCGGGGATGTCGTCACCATCGACCGGCAGGAAGGTGGCGAATCCGTACTGGACGTCGGTGGCTCCCGGCGGCCGGATGACGTTCACGGTCAGCGGGAGCTTCTGCGGCTCCAGGAACGCGGTGACCGGCGTGGCCGCCCGCAGCGCTCCGGAAGGGTCCCTGGCGTCGAGTAGGCCGGAGTAGCCGCCGAAGGCCCCGTCGGTGCCGAGCACCCGCCCGTCGAGCGTCAACGACACATCGGCCGATCCGCCCGCGGGCACGACCACCTCATCGGTGTCGAGGGTGACCAGGCCGGCCGGAGCGGGCTTGCCTGCGGAGGAGACCGAGGCCGTGAGGTGCAGTGTGGTCGGCTCGTCGGTGTGGTTGGTGTACGTGACCTTCCGGGTCAGCGGCGCGTGCGGGTAGGCCAGGCGGCCGAAGCCCAGGTTGCCGTTCACGGTGGTCCGCGGATCGGTCGCGGCGGCGACGTCCACCCGGCCGGCGCCCTGCGCGTCGCGGTCGAATCCCAGGTCCTTGGCGGTGCTCATCAGCAGCGCCTTGATCTCGCGCCCGGACAGGTCCGGGTGCTGCTGGGCGATGAGGGCCGCGGCGCCGGCCACGTGCGGGGTGGCCATCGAGGTACCGCTGGCGGTGGTGTAGTACTCGTCCACCGTCGTGCCCATGGCCGTACCGGCGGCGCGAGCCGCGACGATGTCGACACCCGGGGCCGCGATGTCGGGCTTGGCGGCGCCGTCCCCGACCCGCGGTCCGCGGCTGGAGAAGTCGGCCATACGGTCCTGCTTGTCGACTGCCGCCACGGTCAGTGCCTCGTCGGCGGCGCCGGGGCTCCCGACCGTTCCCTTGCCCGGGCCGGAGTTGCCGGCCGCGACCACGAACAGGGTCCCGGTGTCGCGGCTGAGCTCGTCGAGCGACTGGCTCAGGGGGTCGGTCCCGTCGCTGGGGTCCCCGCCAAGGCTCATGTTGACGACCTTGGCGCCGGAGTGGGCGGCCCACTCCATGCCCGCGATGACCGCGTCGTCGGTGCACTGCCCGTTGTCGTCGCAGACCTTGCCGACCCGCAGATCGGCGCCGGGCGCGACGCCCTTGCGCTGCCCGTTGGACGCGGCTCCGGTGCCCAGGATCGTGGACGCGACATGGGTGCCGTGCCCGTGCCCATCGCGGGGGCCGCTGGGGCTGCCGGTGAAGTCGACCTTCTCGACGATGTGTCCGGACACGTCCGGGTGATCGGCGTCGATGCCGGTGTCGAGCACCGCCACGGACACCCCCTTGCCGTCGTACCCGCGGTCCCAGGCGACGGGTGCGCCGATCTGCGGTACGGAGGTGTCGAGGCTGACCTCGGCCAGCCCGTTGAGCCACACCTTCCTGACCCCGGCCAGTGAGCCGGCCGACCGGGCCGCGGCGGCGCCGGACTCCGTCTTGCCGCGTACTCCACGCCACCAGCGGCCGTCGCCGGCTATCTCCATGGAGCGGCCGTTGATGCTGGTGAGCGTCCGGCCGACGGCCGCACCGGCGACCTTGGCGGCCCTCTGGGCCCCGGTCTGCCCCGTGTAGGTGACCAGCACCGGCACCTCGCCGGTCTTGCCGGCCGCGGCGAGCGCCACCAGCTCGGAAAGGTCGAAGAGCCCCCAGTCGAGCACTCCGTTGCCGATCAGCGCGAGGGCGTCGTTCGGGACGACGTACACCTTACCCATGCGGGTGATGGTGTGGAAGACGACGGGGGACCCGTCGGGCCGCGCAGCGCTCTCGATGTCGCGGACGGCCGGCTTGCCGTGGGCGTCGACGGTGGCGTTCACCTTGTCTCCGGTGATCAGCGTCACCGGCACGGTGGTTCCGGACCCGGAGAGGGTCCGCGCGAGGTCGTCGTTGTCGATCACCGTTGACTTCTTGGTCTGTACGACCCCTGGACGCGGCGCCTGCCGGGTCGGCTCGGCCGCTTGGGTCGCCGTGGCCGACGTGACCATCCCGAGGATGGTCAGACCGACGGTCACCGCGCCCAAGCGTCCTCTGGGACGCCTCATTGCCCTTCGCTTCATCTATTCGGTCTCCTGTGAGTGTGACGACCGGGGAACAACTGGTGGGATCGGCGGCGGGACGCGCCCGGGGCCGCGCTCGGCGGCGCCGGGCCTCCCGGCTAGAGCGGTTCGTACTCGCCGACGGCGTCGGCATCAGCGCCCGCACCGTGGGCGGTCGGGGCGTCCGCCGCGTTGTCCGGCGGTTCCGCCGGGGCCGGTTCGTCCTGGGAACGGGGTCCCGGTCCGGGCGGATCACCTTCCGGCTCGGGCGTCGGCGGTTCAGCGGGCAGCATGGAGACGAGTCTGCGATCGGGGCGGACGCCGGCTCGATTGGTCAGATGCGGGATTTAATCCCGTCGCCGCTCGCGGACATTTCTTCGTGCCCGGCGGCGGCCCGCGGAATTTACTCGTCGCCCGGGGGCGGTTGCCGCAGATCGCCGACGAGGCCGGATTCGACGACCTTGATCGCGAGTGCCGTCCGCGACGTCACGTCCAGTTTGCGCATCGCCGACTTGACCTGACTGGCGACGGTCTGCGCCGACACCACCAGCGCGTCGGCGATCTGCCGGTTCGTCAGGCCTTCGACCAGCAGCCGGGCCACTTCCAGCTCGCGGGGCGAGAGCCGGTTGCCGTAGCCGGGACGTCCCCGGCCGCGCACCGCCGCGGGGGTGTCCCCGCCTCGCGTGCCGAGGAACCGGCTGATCCGGTCGGCGTCGTTGTGGGCGCCCAGTTCCGACAGCGCCCGCGCCACCTCGGACAGGATCGGCAGTCCGGCCTCGTCCCGGCCGTCGGCGAGCAGGCAGCGGGCGTGGCGCTCCCGGGCGAGCAGGGCGTCGTACGGGCGCGGGAGCGCCTCCCACGCGGCGGCCGCACGGGCGAACAGCGTCACGGCGTCCGTGAGGCGGCCGTCGGCTTCGGCCAGGATCGCGCGGCACAGCACCAGGGACGCCTGCGGGGCCGGGGCGTCCTTGTCGCGCAGGGCGCCTTGGAAGGTGTCGACCAGGTCGGAGGCGCGGCCGAGATGGCCGGCGGCGACCAGGGCGGCGACCCGGGCCGGGGCGAACTCGACGGCCCGGGACCAGAGGCCGCCGCCGACGGCGATCTCGGCGGGCCGGTCGGTGAGGCGGAGCGCCTCGTCGACGTTGCCGTCGCGCAGGCACAACCGGGCCAACGCTGCAGCGGCTTCGATGCGTTGCTGGTCGTCACGCCCCGCGAAGCGAAGCCGCTCCTCCGCGGCGTCCCGGTCGCCGGCGGCGGCCTGCAGCAGGCCCGCGACGAGCGCCGCCTCGCACCGGTCCTTCAGCCGTACGCCGCTGTCGTCGTCGACCAGGCGCGCCGTCCGCTCGGCGAGTCCGGACCAGGCGCCGGTGAACCAGTCGAGGTGGGCCCGGGAGGAGGCGATGCTGTCGAGGTAGTCCAGGAGCTGATGGCGCTCGGCGATCGCCCGGCCCTTGGCCAGTCGTGCCCTGGCCTCGTCGTACCGTCCCCACCGCGTCGCCTCCTCGCCGACGTTCGTGTGGCCTATCGCGACGATGGGCGCCTCCCGCGGGTCGGAGACGTCCTCCGGGATCTGCCGGGCCGCGGCCCAGCCGGCCTCCTCGCCGAGCACGAGCAGCGCGAAGGTGCGCTCCACGAACAGGCGCAGGCGGTCGAGGGAAGCCATCGACTGGTTCAGCGGCGGCGCCTCCCGCAGCCAGCGCAGGTGTTCCGAGACCGGCCGGGCGTTCCCCAGGGGCAGGGCGAGCAGGATGCGGGCTCGCGCCGCCTCCGGGGACTCCGGTGGCAGGTGGGGCACCGCTGTGAGGATCTCGCGGCGGCCCGCCTCGATCTCGCCCGCGACCATCAGCACCCGGCCCACCTGGAAACGGACCAACGCCTGCTCCCCCGGCGTCAGCATCTGGCTGCCGAGGGAGGATCGCAGCGACTCGATGATCGTCGAGTACGGGTCGGCGCCGGACAGCGCCTGGAACTGGATCTTCGTCACCAGTCGTACCAGCGCCTCGGCGGGCAGCGGGACGGTGGTGACCAGGCTGTGCAGCAACAGTGCCGAGGTGGCCACGTCTCCGGACTGGACGCAGAGGTCGGCCGCCTGCTCGGTGTACCGGCACGCCGCCTCGGCGTCGCCCGCCAGCCGGAAGTGGCGGGCCAACTGCGCCGCCGGCGGCAACGGCCACTGCTCCAGTGCCCGGCCGGCCCGCAGGTGCATGGCACGCCGCTCCTCGACCGGGATGGCGTCGTACACGGCGTGACACGCCAGCGAATGGCGGAACGACCACTGCCCGGGTCTGCCCTCGCGCAGCAGGCCGCAGCCGAGCGCTTCGGCCGCCTGCGTGGCGAACCGGTCCTCCGGCAGGCCGGTGACGGCGCGCAGAGTCGCGCAGTCGGCCGGGCCGGACAGCACCGACACCGCGTACAGGACGGTCCGGGTGTCGGGCGGGAGCCTTTGGACACGTTCGAGCATGGCGTCGCGGATCGTGGGCGGCACGTCGATGCGGTCCAGCCGGCGGCGGGCCCATCCGCCGCCCTGGCGGATCAGGTCGGCGCGGTCGTGCATCAGGCGCACGGACTCCTCCACCGCCAGGGGCACGCCCTCCGTGCGTGCGTGCAGGAAGGCCGCGAACTCGGTCGAGACATGCTCGTCGGCCAGCATCGACGAGACGACCGCGGCGGTCTCGTCGACGTCCAGCGGCCTCAGTGTCAGCCTGACCAGGTGCGCGTCGGCGGGCAGCCGGGAGGACAGCCTCAACAGCAGTGAATCGGGGGGCACTTCGTCCCGCCGGTAGGTCAGCACCACGCTCACCGGCTGCGGTCGGCGGGAGACCAGGAAGAGCAGGAACTCGAGTGTCGCCTCGTCGGCCCAGTGCACGTCCTCGAGCGCGAGGACCGCCACATCGAACCGGCCGAGGACCTCGACGAAGGCGCGGAACAGCCGGTGCCGGGCAGCGGTCGCGTCCTCCAGCGGCTCCGGCGCCGGAGGCAGGTCGCCGGCCCACTCCGGGAACAGCGGCCGCAGCGCGCCACCCAGCCCGCTCAGGCGCAGCCCGGCAACGTTGTCAAGGCCGTCGCGTACGGCGTCCACGACCGCCCCGAGTGTGTACGGCACCCGCAGCTCCGGGCAGGCCCCGACCAGGGCGCGCCGCCCGCGCTCGGCCTGGGACGCCAGGAGCTCGCGCAACAGCCGGGTCTTGCCGATGCCCGCCTCGCCGTCGAGCAGGACGACCACGGGGGCTTGTCCGAGCGCCGATCCGAGAGCGTCGAGTTCCCGGTCCCGGCCGACGAAGCGTGGCGCGGACAGTACCGGAAGTTGCCCGGCGTCGCTCTCGGCCCGTCCGACCACCGCCCACCCCTTCTGTCGACCGCCGCTACGGCAGTGCTGACTTTATCCGGGAAAGATCATTTGGGTAGCGGCATCGACCCCGGCAGTCGAGCGACGAGCGATCCCGCGGGCTTCCCGGTCCGGCGCCGTCCAGCATTCCCGTATCACCCGATCGGCCTGATGAGCTCGGCAGCCGCGGCCGCCTCACGCCGGCCTGGAAGGGGGTGCACGGGCGCGGCGACACCGCGTGCGACCTGCGGCAACAGCATGCCGGCCGCCCCCGGGGCCGACCGGCGCGGGATCCCGCCGCGCCCCGTGCGCACGACGGCGCACACCGACACCCGCCGAAGTGCTCCGCCCCGCCCGCGCGTCACGGCGGGCCGTGGGCGGTGATGTCGTCCTCGGCGGGTCGAACGCCTCACGGCCGAGCCGCATGGAGGGTCTGGTACTTCCGGCGGCAGTGTGCAAGGCTCGACACAACCAGCCTGGCCTGGTGAGAGACCCCGTGCCACGAAGCGGTCACCGTGAGTGGCCGGAGGAAGGTACGGGTGGTCTTACTCGACTGTGGACGGCACCGTGTCGTCTGCTTTGCGGCCGCTTTCAGCGCGGGAGTTGACCGTGATGGGCTTCGACCCGATCGGCGACTTCCCATGCAGCACATCGGCATAACTGTCAGTGAAACACCCGTGCAGACGACGATCGCGTTGACCGGCGAGCTGGACCTCGAGACGTGTCCCCAGGTCACCGCGGTCACCGACGCACTTCAGCTGTGCGGCAGGACACTTCGCATGGATCTCTCCGGCGTCACCTTCATCGGCTCCACCAGTCTGAACATGCTGCTGAGCCTCCGCCTGCGCGCCGAAGTCGAAGAGGGCACACTCGAGCTCGCCGGCTTGCAACCTCAAGCTGAGCACGTTCTCGCCCTGACGGGAACACGCGAGCTGTTCCGTATCCGCCCTTCGGATGCCCCGGTGGCCGCCGGCAGCGTCGCCGACGCCTGCCGCTGAGGCGGCTTACACGGCGACCCGCGGTGGTACGGCGCCGAGGTAGTGCACGGCGGTCTGTTCGGCGTGGAGGGCGAGGAGGCCCTGCAGTTCGTCGGCTGCGGTCTTGAGGAGATCGCCGTCCCGGGTGGCGTGGAGGGTTTCGAGGAGGAGGGCGACCCCTGTGGAGTCCTCGGTAACGCGGGTGTGGTGCGCGTCGCGCTGGTTCCAGTGGCGCGTGAGGACCTGGGTGGCGTCCGCGTAGATGATCTCGCCGGACTTGGGGTTCTCGACGGTGCCGGGTTCGCCGAGCGGGGTGAAGGTCTCGGTGCCGTCCGCGTGGCGGATGACGACGTCACCGGTGACGTGGTCCAGGTCGAAGGCTCCGGCGGGCAGGCCGTGACGGATGGAGACGGCGTTGTACGAGTCGACGGCCGGGTTGATGCGCGGCAGGCTGCCCCTCTTGGCGAGACGGCGGCCGAGCGCGTCGACGCTGGGGCGGATGCGGCGGGGGTTGGTGCCGAAGGAGCGGTACGCGGTGTGCCAGCACGATGCGGGGGTCGGTCTCGTCGGCGGGGTGCCAGGTGCCGTCGGCGAGTCGCCGTTCGAGGTCCTCCAGGGCGGCGGTGGTGTGGGGCCACGGTTCACGGCCGCGCAGACCTGTGGCGGTGACCAGGGCGATGAGGGCGCCGGGGAAGGCGTCGGCGACGGCGGGGGCGAGGCTGAAGGTGGGCATGGGCGGGGGCGCTCGCACACAACGTCCGGGCCGCCCGTACCCGCGCGGGCCTGTCCCTGGACGAACTGGGCCGGCGTGCCCAGGTCAGCAAGGGCGCGCTGGTGGGGCTGGAGAAGGCGCAGGGCAACCCGAACCTGGCGACGCTGGTACGGCTGGCCGACGCCCTTGGCGTCTCGGTGTCGGCCCTGGTGGAAGGCAGGGCGGAGGGCAGCGTCCGCGTCGTGTCCGCCGATGACCTGGACCCGTTGTGGACCGGAGCGCGGGGCAGTCAGGCCAGGCTCATGCTGACCACCTCGGGACCCGCACCCGTCGAGTTCTGGCGCTGGCGGCTGGAGCCGGCGAGGAGTACCCCAGCCATCCTCACCAGTCGGGCGTGGTGGAAACGGTCAGCGTCACCCACGGCCGGATGACCCCGGATGACCCTGGTCGTCGAGGGCACCGAGCACACCGTGGAAGCCGGGCAGACCGCCACCTTCGACGGCGACAGGTCCCACACCTATCGCGGCTCGGGCACCGAGACCTGCCACCTGATCATGACCGTGCACCTGCCGCCCGGTCCCAGCGCCAGGCCCTGACGGTCGCTTGGCCCGCCTTGTTCAGTCCCTGACCGATCCGCAGCTGAGGTTGATCACGCTCCCGGTGATGGCGCCCGCCCGGTCGGACGCCATGAAGGCGGCCGTCTCCGCGACTTCGGCCAGTTTCGGCAGCCGGCGCAGCGCGGTGCCGCGTTCCATGTAGGCCTTCACCGTGGAGCTGCCTTCCGGGTCGGGCTCGGCGTCATCGATCATTCCCCAGGAGACCCAGGCCTCCGGGATGCCGTCCGGGCGCAGGCAGACGACACGTACGCCGCGCGGTCCGACCTCACCGGCCAGGTGGCGGGAGAGCAGTTCCACGGCGCCGCAGGCGACGCCGAAACCGCCGGTCGCATGGAAGCCCTGGTCGCGGGCGGAGAGGCGGGATGCCGCCGTGGAGAAGGTCACGATCACCCCCGAGCCCTGTTCGGCCATGTGCCGGGCCGCGGTCGTCGCGGTCACGAAGTTGGCGGTGGCAGCGGTGGTGATCGGTGTCAGGAAGTCGTCGACGGACAGACCGGTCAACGGCGTGCCCTGCAGGTCACCGCGGATGCTGACCGCGTTGACGGACACGTCGAGCCGGCCTGCCGTCCGGACCACCTCGGCAGCGTGCCGCTCGACCGCCTCCGGGTCGAGCGCGTCCACCTGGGCGATGTCCGCCCGGCCACCGGCCGACTCGACCTCCTTGGCCAACTCCTCGAGCCCCGCGAGCCTGCGTCCGGTGAGAAAGACCCGTGCGCCCTCACGGCCGAAGGTTCGGGCCACGCTCCGGCCCACCGCCCCACCCGCGCCGTAGATGACGGCGGTCTTGTTCTCCAAGAGCATGCTCCGGTCCCCTCCATCGCTGTCCGCGTCGATCTTGAGGGCACCCTAGACGCAGGGACTGACATTCGGGCCGCCGACAAGATATCGCGGACGCACCGAATCGGGTCGGGGCATGGAGAACCGGGAGACGGACGGTGAGCCGCCGAGGGAGATGGGGCCTCGGGTGGCAGGGAGTCGTTCGCGTCCAGGGCGGAGAGGGCCGGCTCCGCCGTCCGCCGTGACACCAGGTCGGCGCCGATGTCGTCCTCGACGGTGATCGCGAGGCCGTACAGCACCGCGATCTCCCGGACCGCCGCGGCGGCGGCCTCGGTGCCGGGCAGGTTCGCGCGGCTCTGATCAGGGTCATGCCGCAACAGTTCAGGCGGCCCCCGCGAGGGCTGTTCCGTCCCGTTTCCCCTGGCCTTGCGGATTCGCCCCACCGGGGCTCGGGCAAGGAGCGCCGGTGGGGCCGTGTCGTGGCCCGTCCGGCCTCGTGCGCCGTCACCGCACACGACCGGGCGGGCGTATGCGGTCCTATGGGCTGCGCTCCGCGTGGGCGGGAGCCACGAGACGCCAGTGGACGCCGAGGCAGCCCTTCGGGACCGGTGGGAAGGTGCGGCCCAGCACGTCGGTGCTGGTGAAGCGGTGACCTTGGCCGCAGGTGCACTCGTAGATGCCGCTGACTGGGACATTCTCCCCTGGGCGATGCGTACGGGCCTTGAGATCCATGACGACCTCCTCCTCGTCGACCGGGGCCCAAGGGAGAAGGTCCCGGTCTACAAGGGCGATGACCTCCGAGAGCGCTTGTCGCCCTCGTGGAACCACCATGGGGGCAGGCACTGGCTGTGATGGCTCCAGGCGGTCGTCTTACCTGACTCGCGCCTCCGAAACCCCGGAGGGCGAAACCCGTGCAACGCAACCCGGCCGGCAGGCGTCCGCCGGCAGGAACGACCCCCGCGTGGAGTACGACGATGGGGACGCCGTCCGTGTCTGGGGCGGGGGGTGCGCGGCGGCCCTGCCGCGCGGGGAGGGATCCGGTTCCGGCGAGGCAGCCGCGGGGATGTCGTGACGGACGGTTCGGCCGCATGCCGCCGCGTGGTGAAACCACCGGGGGCGGCTCCACGCGAGATTCGAGGACGGCATGCGGACCGGGCGGGCACCCGAGAGGCAGTGGCCGGCCGGGCGCACCGGTCACCCTAGGGGCCCTCACCCCCCGTCCCCGTCGGGCCCCTGCCGTGCGAAAAGGGGGCACCCACAGGTCACCCGTACAACACGGAAAACGCGCCTCAGCGCCTCCGTCAGCGCACGATCAGGAACGGTGACTCTCCGGCGCGCACGATCAGCGATCCGGATGCTCCGCCTGTCGGTGCGGCCTGGCCGGTGCGCGTGATCTCTCCACCAACGAGGAGGCCACCGTGGGACACGCGGTCGGTGATGTGCTCGGCCTGGCGGCCGCGGTCGCGATCAGTCCGCTCCCCATCGTGGCGATCATCCTCGTCCTTGCCACCCCGCAGGGGCGTCTGCACGGCACGCTGTTCGCGATCGGCTGGTTCCTGGGCCTGGCAGTCCTCGGCGCCATCATGCTCGTGGTGGGCGGCTCGGGCGGAGCGTCGACGCACAAGCATCCGGCCACGTGGGTGGGGGCCCTCAAGCTGGCCCTGGGCGTGGTACTCGTCCTGTTCGCCGTCCGGCAGTGGCGCGGACGTCCCCGCGACCGGTCACAGGCGCAGCTACCCCAGTGGATGGCGGCAATCGATCGCTTCACCCCCGTCAAGGTGCTCGGACTCGGGCTGCTGCTCTCGGCCGCCAACGCCAAGAACGCCCCCCTGACCATCGCTGCCGCCGCCTCGATCAGTTCGACCGGAATCTCCGTGCCACAGCAGATCGGGGCACTCGCGATCTTCGTGGTCATCGCCTCGCTCGGAGTCCTCGCGCCGCTCGCGGTCTACCTGTGCATGGGCGAACGCGCCAAGAGCATCCTTGCCGCCTGGCGGGACTGGGCCGCACTGCACAACGCCGCCATCATGGCCGCTCTCCTGTCCGTCCTCGGACTCAAGCTGCTCGGCGACGGGATCAGCGCCCTCGCGTCCTGACGAGATGCTGTGCCCATGGACGGCACGATGGCTGGCCGAGGGGCTTGACAACGCCGACGTGCCGCTGCGGACGAGACGCGCGCCGGGGCCACATGGGTCATTGTCCGGGCCGTTCGGGGGCATGAGACCTGGCTTCGGCGAGCCTCCCACACCGCCGGGGCACCGGTTGCCTACGGGTGTGGGTGCGCAGGCCGTCCATGCCGGAATACGACAGCGGTGCAGGACCTCGAGCTTGCCCCGCGCGGAGATGAGGAGAAGCCGGATACTCAAGGGATCAGCTCGTGCGGCGCTGTCGTCGATGGCGCTGGATTGGCCGAGCTCCCCATATCCCGGCGCCGAGGCGGCCCGACCTCACCCCGGGTGTCAGTGCCCGGCGCCACCATGGTCTGGTGCGCGGCCGGAGGACGCCGCCGGGACAAGGAGCCTTGAGATGACGCAGTATTTGATCTCGTTCAATGAAGGCGCGATGACCTTCCCCGAGGAGGACCTGCCCGACGTGGCCGCGGCCGCGCACGCGGTGGTCAAGGAGGCAAAGGACGCCGGCGTATGGGTGTTCGGCGCCGGGCTGACGGACCATGAGGAGGCGAGCGTGGTGGCCACCGACGGAACGGTCACCGGCGGCCCGTACCCGGCGAGCAACGAGTACCTCGGCGGATTCTCGGTCGTCGACGTGCCCTCACGCGAGGAGGCGCTGGAGTGGGCCGCCAAGATCGCCGTCGCCTGCCGCTGCGCTCAAAAGGTCCGCGAGTTCCTGCCCGACCCGACCATCTGAACGAGGGCCCTCGGCGACGAGCCAGGAGGTCGCATCCACACCGCATGACGCAGAAGACCTGAAGCCCAATCGGCCTGGCGATGCCCTGGAATGCGGGGGCGCGGGCCGGCCGAGCGCCTGTGTTTGCTTTCCGGACCGGTGCACAAGCGACTCACAAACCGCCGCGGTACGGGATCTTGCCGCCTGCTCGGAAGCCTGTTTCCCCACGTGGGCTTCCTCGGGGACTGGGCAGGGCCGTCTGCGGGCCGCCGTGCGATGCGAACCGGCACCGGGCTCAGAACTTCCCCCAAAGCACCCGAACGGGGTGGCTCAGCGCCTGTCCGAAGGCGGCCGTGGAGTGCGGATCGAGGGGCGGCCGGTCGTCGAACCGGAAGCCCGGGCAGGCGAAGGCGCTATGGCCGTCGGTCCACTCCCGGTCGGGAAGCGGGGTGCGGTGGGAGCACGTCGGGCAGTCGAGGGCGGCGGCGCCCGCGGTGAGCCTGTGCGCTCATCCGCGGGCCGCCACGGAGGCGGGTTCGGCCGGGGTCCGGAGGAGCGAGGACAGCTGGGCGAGCGCCGGCGGCAGCACCCAGTAGTAGACCCAGGTGCCGCGCCGTTCGGAACCGACCAGCCCCGCTTCGCGCAGCACCTTCAGGTGATGCGAGATCGTCGGCTGGGACACGTCGAACGGCGCGGTCAGGTCGCACACGCAGGCCTCGCCGCCCTCATGGGAGGCGATCAGGGACAGCAGCCGCAGCCGCACGGGGTCCGACAGCGCCTTGAACATGCGTGCCAGGGCGACGGCGTCGGTCTCGCCCAGCGGTTCGCGGACCATCGGCGAGCAGCACGCGACGGCCCGGTCGTCCTGCCCGAGGACCCTCAGCCCTGATTTCGACATGTGCCTATGTTGACTCCTGTCGATGCAGCTGGCAACCTCGGACCCATCGAGCCGTATCGACGGATGTCGATACAGATGCAGAGGGAGACCGTCATGTCCCGCGTTCAGCTCGCCCTGCGCGTCGCCGACCTCGAGGGGTCCATCGCGTTCTACTCCAAGCTCTTCGGCGTCGAGCCCGCCAAACTCCGCCCCGGCTACGCCAACTTCGTGATCACCGAGCCCCCGCTCAAGCTCGTCCTGCTCGAAGGCGAGGACGGCCTGGACACCCGCCTCGACCACCTCGGTGTCGAGGTGGAGTCCACCGAGCAGGTCACCGCGGCCACCCACAGGCTCAAGGAGGCGGGACTGGCCACCTTCGAGGAGAACGACACCTCCTGCTGTTACGCCCTCCAGGACAAGGTGTGGGTCACGGGCCCCGGCAAGGAACCGTGGGAGGTCTACGTCGTCAAGGCCGAGGCGGACACCCTCAGCAAGGACGCGGCCGGCGCACCGGCCGCGTGCTGCGGCTCCCACGGGCAGGCCGAGCCGGCACGGGACACCGCGCCGGCCACCGTCGGCGGCGCTTGCGCCTGCGGCCCTCGCTAGCACGCCCTCTTTCCGGTGCCCCGGCTTGATCGCGGACGCCGGTCCCGCGCGCCGGTAGGGGCGGTGCGCGGCGGGGACGGCTCCCGGGCCGGAAGACCGCCGGCAGGACCGCCGGCGCGTTGCGCGCCTCGGCCGTGAACTCCGCGCCCGAGTGCGACGTCGTTGTCGCCCACCACACGTGCCCGTCGGGCTGGCCGCACGGCGGCCCGACGCCGACGCCGACCGCGACGGCCCCCGCGATCGCCTCGGCGTCCACGGGCTCCTCCCCCATCGTCAGCAGCACGCCGTGGCCGTCGTGCGGGAGCGAGAGCAGGCCGTCGCCCTCGGAGTCGTGGGCGCAGCGTGGGCGCCCGAACCTGTCCGCCTCCATCCACGCGCCGCCGCACGACAGCGGCGAACGCTGACAGTGCGCACGCCCGCCCGGCATCCGCCGCCGCGATGAGTTCCGGCCTGGCCGGGAGTCTGTTCCGGTGACCGCCGCAACAGGCCGTACGACGCCGTACGACGGCGCCCGGCACGAGACACCCCGGAGAACACCATGACGACCACGCCCGACAACCAGGCCGGCGCGCAGCCCGGCCGCCCGCCCGTCGTCGACCTGGCCACCTGGCAGGCCGCCCGTGACGAGCTCCTGGTCCGTGAGAAGGCCCACACCCGCGAGGGCGACGCGCTCGCCGCGGCCCGCCGCCGACTGCCGATGGTCGAGTTCGACGGAACGGTGGAGGTCGTCGGTCCCGACGGCCCGGTCCCGTTCCTGGACCTGTTCCAGGGTCGCGACGAGCTCGCGGTCTACAAGCACATGTGGCACGACGGCGCGCCGCACCAGGGGCAGTGCGAGGGCTGCACCACCGCGGCGTGGCACCTGAAGGACGCCGTCTACCTCAACGCCCGCGGCGTGTCGTTCGCCATCCTGACCACGGGCCGGTGGGCCGAGGTCGCCTCATACGTCGAGTTCATGGGCTACACCCAGCCCTGGTACTCGGTGCGCGACGTGGCCGCACCGGTCGGCGGCGACATGGGTTACCTCACCTGCTTCCTGCGCGAGGGCGACCGCACGTTCCTCACCTACTCCACGACGGGCCGCGGCAACGAGCCGGTCAACGCGTCCTTCGGCCTGCTCGACATGACGCCCTACGGGCGCGGCGAGGCATGGGAGGACAACCCCGCGGGCCGGCCCAAGGGACGCGACGCGTGCTGGTACTGGCGCTCGGACGTGGAGGGGAACGCCACCTGGGGCCCGACCAGCCGCCCCGTGCCGCAGTGGACCCGCCCCGGCGCGACCCCGGTGGAAACCCTCGGCCGGCACGGCCACCACCACTGACCCGCTCGCGTCGAAGGCCTCGGCGCCCGCCCGGCGGGACGGGCGCCGGGCGGCTCGGGGCGCGACTACAGGGCCTCCGCCTCACTCCCCCAGCTCGCCGAGGTGGCGCCGGGACGACGAGGCGATCCAGGCCGCGGACACCCTGCTGCTGACCATCCCGAACCAGCTCGGGGTGGACTACAACGCCCATGTGCTGGACAGCATCCTCACCCATGTGGCACCGGAACTGGGCTGGCGCTGAACCCGGGCCGACGGACGGCGGATCGACGGGCCGCCCGAGCGGGCGGTGCCGCGGGTAGCCGGCGGATGACAAGTCCGCCTCGCCGGCCAACCGCGGCCAGGCCGCCGCGGTTGGCCGCCGGAGCACCCGGCGACGCGGAGCGGGCCACCGGCGACCGGCTCCGGAAACCGCACGCCCGGCAGCCGAGCGGTCAGCAGCCGCCGGCCTCCTGCGCGGTCGGCATACCCGGCACGGATGTGATCCAGCGGCGAAGCGCCACGCAAGCCGGAATGGGGCCGACCAGGAGGACGTACACCCAGAGCATGACGGCGAGATGAGAGATCGCGTGGTACTGCACCCGGGCGGGCATGAACGCGACCAGCCCCGAGCTCGCGACCGGCGGCCCATGTGGCGAGAACGATGAGCACGGCTTCGGACACGATCACTGCGATGCGCATGACGCCCCCGACGCCCCCGGACGTCCCATGCCTCCCGACGACCCGTCATCCTGCCCGGCGTTCACGCCACGGGGCAACATCTGACCGCGCTGTCCTGGTGCTGATCGCCGAGCCGCCCCGGGCGGACCACGACCGGTCGAGGGTCCGGGCCACTGGCTCGCCGGGAACCAGCCGGGGACACTCCTGCCGCGCCCCCGCGAAGTCGTCGAAGGCACGGGTGCGGGGAATGATCCGGCGGATTACCGTCGCCCTGATCAACATGCGGTCGAGCCGGTGGTCGGCGCCGGGGGCACCTCCAGGGCGAAGAGCATGTAGCTCATGCGGTTGCGGAGGAACTCGTCGGGGTAAAGGTCGCGGGCGCTCGGATCGACTTGCGGCTCGCTGATGACGGCCAGTCGGAAGCCGGCGGCGGTGAAGGCGTCGGTCATCGCCTGCAGCGGCCTGCGCCAGAACCTCATCGGGGCGGGCTGCCCCACCAGTTGGCCCCAGTCGTCGGTGTAGTCGGTGGTCTCGAAGTAGTTGGGCCGCGGATCTTGGATCACGTAGTCCACGAAAGGGTGTTGCACCGACGTGATCAGTCTTCCGCCGGGCCTGAGCACTCGCCTCATCTCGGCCAGCGTCGGCCCCCAGTCCTCCAGGTAGTGCAGCACCAGGGACGAGACGACCATGTCGAAAGCACCGTCGGCGAACGGCAGCGGGTCGCCCAGGTCGGCCACCCGCAGGTCCGCGTCGGCGCCCAGCCGGCGCCGCGCGAGCTCCAGCATCCCGGTGCTGGAGTCCAGGCCGGTGACGTGGGCGCCCCGTTCGCGCAGCGCGGCGAACAGGGGGCCGGCGCCGCAGCCGGCGTCGAGGATCCGGCGGCCGGCCACGTCCCCGGCGAGGGACAGCATCGCGGGCCGCTCGATGTAGGCGTTGCCGAGGCTGCTCTCGTTCAGGGTCGCGTACGACTCGGCGAAGCTGTCGTAGTCGTTCACCCGGGCCGGAGGGGTGGGCAGGGCATGGTCTTCGGCGGTGGGCACGTGGCGGTCTCCGTCTTGTCATCTCGGCGTACGCACGGGCGTCGTTCTGGAGATCGACGCCGATTCGGCACACCCCGGTTCCGGCCGTTGTCGTGCTTCTCGAAGACGGTGCGGCCTGCCTGCCGACGCCATCTACGTCGCGGACAGCCACAAGAACACCATGTGGGCCGTACCCACGGCAGGCGGCATGGCGCCGCCCCGGCTCACCGACCAGGCTCTCGCGCCGGTCCCGGATGCCGAGGCGTTCGGCGCCAACGGCCTGCGCTTCCACGACGGCGCCCGTGTGGGGGGCGAACTTCAGCGCGGGCACGCTGCTACGGGTGCCGGTCACCCGCTCCGGCGCCCCCCTCAGCGACCGTTCCGACGTGGTGCCGGCCGCGGTCAACGCCGCGAACCACATCCAGGTCGTCCACCCGCACGGCACCAGGACGACCGTGCTGACGGCGGCCGACGGGCTCACCTCGCCCACCGCCACCGCGCTGCGCGGCACTCCCCGTACATCACCGACGCCGGCTTGCAGAAACCCCATCACGCACAGCTGCAGAGCGCGCGGATCAACCCCGGCCCTGCGTCACCCCGCGGGCTCCTGACCCGGCCGGCCCCGGGGAGCCGCTCACGGCGGGCGGCTCCCCGGGGGCTTTCACGTCCTGGCTTCCCGCCGGCCGACGTGTCCGACGGCGTGGGCCAGCGAGCGCCACGTGACCACCGCCCAGGCCGCCACGAGCAGCACGTAGAGCACGACGGCGGCCCAGACGAAGAGCTGGGACCCGGTGCGGGTGGCGAGCGCACCGGTACCGGTGACGCAGGCCCCCAGCGGGAAGATGAAGGACCACCAGGTGGGCGCGAAGGGGAGCCCCGCGCGCAACTGCCGTACCGTCAGCGCCGCGGCGAGCGCCAGCCACAGCATCGCGAAGCCCCACAGGCCGATTCCGCCCAGCAGCGCGAAGGCCGCCGCGCCCCGCGCGTACGGCGCGGGCAGCGCGCTCGGCGCCGCGGTGGCGAGCGTGCCCATCGCCGTCACCGCCTGGTCGACGGCGCCCAGGCCGATCCACACCGTGGGCACCACCGCTCCCGTGGGTGCCTCGTGGTGGACCAGGCGGCTGTAGACCATCGCCAGCACCAGCAGGACCGCCACCAGGCCGAGTCCGAGCATGGCGTAGCAACCGAGCAGCAGGGCCAGCCGCGCCTGTCCGGCGGGTGCGTGCGGGACGAGCAGTGCGCCCGTCGCGGCGGAGACCAGCGGCGGCACCACCGGCATCAGCCAGCCGCCGAACGCGGCGTCCGGGGCGAAGCGGTGCCGGGTGACCATCAGGTACGGCACCGCGCAGGCCGTGGTCAGGCCGAGGACGGTGCCCAGTGACCACAGGACCCAGTCCACGTTCAGCGCCGTACGCGCTCCGAGCACCTGCAGGCCGAGCAGTTGCGCGCCGGCGCCCACCGTGAGCAGGGCCATCGGCGGCGCGCCGAGGAACTGGGCCAGCGCCGGGTGGGCGGCGTGGGACCGCAGGGCCCGCTGCCGAACATAGCCGGCTCCCAGGACGACCAGCAGCAGCGCGGCTCCCGCCCAGACCACCGTGGCCGCGTCACGAAGCCAGGGAGAGCTCCGCGGCAACGTCACCGCGGCGTTCGCGACGATCCCGGTGCCCATGACGGACGCGAACCAGCTGGGGCCGAGGTGCGGGCGCCGGGTCCCGGCCATCGCGGGCAGCCGGGGACGGGCATGGGTGGTGTGCCGAGGTCCCGGGGCGTTGTGGGACGGGAGTGTCCGGGTGTCGCAGGGGTGGGGTGTCACGGTGAAGAACGCTTCTTTCTCGAATCGGGAATCACCGACGGCAACCGGCAGACCGGCACACCGGACCGACAGCCCACGGACCGCTGCCGAAGCCGTCGGCTCGTCGGCCTCACGACGTTACGGTGACGCCCGGCTTCCGCCCCATCACAGCGTGTGCCACGAAGCCCTCACTTCAGGACGTCGGGGCATCGGACGCCGCGCTGGGGTCCTGATGTGACGCTCCCCCGGCATGCCCCGCCCTCCGCGTCGGCCCGGCACCGGCCTAGCGTCGGAGGTGCCACACGGTCAGCGGTGCGCTTCCCCCTCCGACAGGCCACGGGGGCGCTCCCCGCCGGGAGCGATGCGCCGGACGCCGAGGCCCTTGCCGCCTCGCCCACCATCGGCTGTCCCGAATGAGGAAAGAAGGCGATCCACACAGTGGCGTCGACATCAAGCGCCGAAGAGCCCGTACTGCACGGTCCGGAATTCGGCCTCAACGAATGGCTCGTGGACGAACAGTACGAGCGCTACCTGAACGATCCCGGGTCCGTCGACGAGAAGTGGAGGGACTTCTTCGTCTCCCCCGCCTCCGCGACGGGCCGGCGGGAACGTGGGGGCCCGCCGGCCCGGAATGAAGACGCGCAGGGCGCGGCGATCAAGGCCGTCCGCGTGGCCGCGCTCATCCACGCCTATCGGGTGCGCGGGCACTTGGCGGCCGGAACCGACCCCCTCGCCGCCGGGCAGTCGGCCGGGCACCCGGAGCTCGACATCACGGCGTTCGGGCTGCGGGACGAGGACCTGGACGTGGAGTTCGTCGTCGACGGTTTCGCCGGCCGGACCACCATGACGTTGCGCGGCGTGCTGGACGTCCTGCGCAAGGCCTACTGCGGGACGGTGGGCACCGAGTACATGCACATCCAGACCTTCGAGGAGCGCCGCTGGGTGCAGGAGCGGATCGAGACGCCTTCGCCCCGGCTGGACCGGGCCCAGCAGCTGCAGGTGCTCTACCGGCTGGGAGCGGCGGAGGCCTTCGAGACGTTCCTGCAGACCAAGTACGTCGGCCAGAAGCGCTACTCGCTCGAAGGCGGCGAGTCGGCCATCGTGCTGCTCGACGCCCTGCTGCTGCGCTGCATCGGGCGCGGGGTGGGCGAGGCCGTCATCGGGATGGCGCACCGGGGCCGGCTCAACGTGCTGGCCAACATCATCGGCAAGTCGTACAGGGACGTCTTCCACGAGTTCGAGAACTCGGTGGACATCCTGTCGGCCCAGGGAACCGGCGACGTGAAATACCACCTCGGCGCGGAAGGGACCTACCGCGCCCTGGACGGCGGCGCGATCGCCGTCTCCGTCGTGGCGAACCCCTCGCACCTGGAGCTCGTGGGGCCGGTGGCCGAAGGCGTCGTGCGCGCCAAGCAGGACCTGGCCGGTGACGACGGCGAGGCGTTCGCCGTCCTGCCGGTCGTCGTCCACGGCGACGCCGCCTTCGCCGGCCAGGGCGTGGTCGCCGAGACACTGAACATGTCGCGGCTGCCCGGCTACAGTACCGGCGGGACGGTGCACATCGTCATCAACAACCAGCTCGGTTTCACGACCTCGCCCGCCAACGGCCGCTCCGGCACCTACGCCACCGCCGTGGCACGGACGGTCGACGCCCCGGTCTTCCACGTCAACGCGGACGACCCCGAGGCCGTCGTCCGGGTCGCACGCACAGCCTTCGACTACCGGGAGGCGTTCCACAAGGACGTGGTCATCGACCTGGTCTGCTACCGGCGCCACGGGCACAGCGAGGTCGACGACCCGTCCATCACCCAGCCGGCGATGTACGACCGTATCGACGCCAGGCCTTCGGTGCGCAAGCTGTACGCCCGGGCGCTGGTCGACCGGGGGGACATCGACGAGTCGCAGGTGGAAGGCGCCCTGCGGGACTACCGGGAGCGCCTGGAGCGTGCCTTCGCCGAGACGCGGGCCCCGGCGGTGCCCGGCCCCCCGAGGCCCGTCGCAGCGGCGGTCTCCCGGGACGACACCGCCCCTCGCGTGCCGACCGCCGTCCCGGAGGCGACCGTCCGGCACGTCATCGCCGCCCAGACCGGTCAGCCCATGGACTTCACCGTGCATCCGCGCGTCCTGCCTCAACTCCGCAGGCGTACCACGATGCCGGACGCCGGCACGATCGACTGGGCCACGGCCGAGACGCTGGCGATCGGCTCCCTGCTCATGGAGGGGGTGCCGGTGCGGCTGGCCGGGCAGGACTCCCGCCGCGGCACCTTCGGCCAGCGTCACGCGGTGCTCACCGACCGGCGCACCGGCGCGGAGCACACCCCGCTGAACGGCCTCGGCCCGGGCGCCGCGGCCTTCTCCCCCTACGACTCGATGCTGTCCGAGATGGCGGCCCTGGCCTTCGAGTACGGCTACTCGCTGGAGCGGCCCGACGCCCTGGTCCTGTGGGAGGCCCAGTTCGGCGACTTCGTCAATGGCGCGCAGAGCGTTGTCGACGAGTACATCGCGTCGTCCGAACAGAAGTGGGGAGAGCGCTCCGGGGTGACGCTGCTGCTGCCCCACGGGCTGGAGGGGCAGGGGCCCGACCACTCGTCGGGCAGGATCGAACGGTTCCTCCAGCTGTGCGCGCAGGGGAACATGACCGTCGCCGTCCCGACGCTGCCCGGCAACTACTTCCACCTGCTCAGGCAGCAGGCGCTGGGGGAGGGCAGGAGGCCGCTGGTGGTGTTCACGCCCAAGTCCATGCTCCGGAGGAAGGAGGCCGTCTCCGGGCTGGCGGAGTTCACCACGGGCTCCTTCCGCCCGGTCATACCGGACGAGGGAGCGGACGCCCAGGTCCGGCGCGTGCTGCTGTGCTCGGGAAAGGTCTTCTACGACCTGGACGACCATCGGCGGAACGCCGGCCTGCGGGACACGGCGATCGTCCGGCTGGAACGTCCGTATCCCTTCCCGGAGGAAGAACTCGGCGCGGAACTCGCCCGTTTCCCGCGTGCTGCCGAGGTGCGGTGGGTGCAGGAGGAGGCGGGGAACCAGGGGGCGTGGTCGTTCGTGAGGCCGCACGTGGAACGGCTGGCGGGCCGCCCCCTCGGATGCGTCAGCCGGCCGCCCGCCTCAGCCCCCGCGGTGGGCTCCGCCCGGCGGCATGCCGCCGAGCAGAAGGAGCTCGTGGAGGCGGCCTTCCGCTGACCGGCCCCGCACGTGGCCAAGTGGACGGGTACCGGCCGACCCCGGGTGCCCCCTTCGAGGCCGCGGCCGGACGACCGACGGGAAAACGGATTCAGCCCAGGCCACGCTTCGGTTCGGAGTGACCGCCGTTCTGAGGGGCGTACCGAATGGCCGGTCACAGCCTGTCGTTGACAGGGTCCCCGCGCTGCGCGTCCGAGTCCGTGGCCGTCCGGCCCGGTGATGACAACGTCAGGCGGCTCCTCGGGAGCCTCCCCCCTGTTTCGCTCCCACGCGGTGTGCCGATGGGCCCGGCAGACGGTGTCGTCGACGGTGAGGTCCCGGGTGATCAGATCCCCCGCATCCGCCCGGGCCCGGAGCTGGGTGGAGACCCGCTGCCAGGTGCCGTCCCGCTGCGAGCGGCGGAACGGGTCATACACCCGGCCCCACGGCCCGTACCGCTCGAGCACGTCCCGCCGGGGCACGCCGGTGCGGACCCGGAATCGTATGCCGTCGAACAACTACCGCCGGGTCCACATCGCCGGCCGCCGACCTGCTTGCGCACGGGCAGCAGCGGCTCCGGCACGGCCCACTGCGTCCGTCAGATCTCCACGAGCCGCAGAGATCCTTTCCCACCAAGATCCACTCTCGGCAGACGCCCGCTGGACTACGACGAGCCCGCTGTCGCGCTCAGGTCGCCGGCGCCCAGACCGGTCGTCCGGAAACTGGCCCGAAACGCTGCCGGGGTCACACCCAGGTGTCGCACGAACGCCCTGCGGAGCGATTCGGGTGAGCCGAATCCGGTGCGCCGCGCGACGACCGCCGTGGGGTCGTCACCGCTCTCCAGCATCGCCTGGGCGGCCTCCAGCCTGACCTGCTCCACGTACCGCCCCGGACTGGTCCCCACCTCGTCGTAGAAGAGCCTCGTGATGTGACGGACGCTGACACCCGCCCTGCGGGCCATCGCGGACAGTGAGTGATTGGCCCCGGGGTTCTCCGCGACCGAGTCCAGCACCTCGCGGAGCATCTCCCGGCGCGGGTGCGGCACTCGCGAGCGTGCGCTGAACTGCGACTGACCGCCCGGCCGTTGCATGAAGACGACCATGTCCTTGGCGACCGATCGTGCGATCTTCGCCCCGTAATGCTCTTCGACGAGGGCCAGGGACAGGTCGATCCCGGCAGTGACACCGGCGGAGGTCATCATCTTCCCGTCACGCACGAAAATGGCGTCCGGCTCGACCTTCACGGACGGGTAGCGCAGGCCCAGTTCGCGGGTATGCCGCCAGTGGGTCGCCGCCCGCCGGCCGTCGAGCAGCCCCGCCGCGGCCAGGAAGAAGGCTCCCGTGCAGACCGATGCCGTGCAGCGGGCCTGCCGGCTCAGTTCGCGTACGGCGTCCAACAGGGCGTCGTCCTTGATCAGGGTCTCCCACTCAGGGCCACCCGGGATCACCAGGACGTCGCAGGGCTCGTGCAGGTCCTCGACCGACAGGTCCGCGCTGAGTCGCGTCCCGGCGGCGGTCACCACGTCCGCCCCGTCCTCGGACACGATCTGCACCCGATAGGGACCGCCGCACTCGTTCGCCGACGCGAAGACTTCGATGGGACCCGTCACATCGAGCAACCGCACCCCCGGGAAGACGAACACCCTCACCGTGAGCGGACCCGCTCCAGGGCGCTTGTGCAACATGGGGCACCTCCCGATCACGCGCCGCGGCCTGGCACCGGGCCCCCTGAGCCAGAACTGGGGCGACCTGCACGGCGCCGCGCCGCTCTCCGGCCTTCCACCTGCGATCGTGCGGCCGCCGCCCACACCGATGCCACGACCTGCTTGCTCTCTCCTGGGAGGCTGAACCTCCCAGTCCACGTCATGCGGCCGGCACCTGCGGGCGGGCACCCAGCAGCGCAAGGCAGTTGGCCCACAGCGGGCCGAGTGGCCCCGTGTTGTCGTACAGCTTCGCGAGCAGGACCCGGCCCTCAAGTTGCGCCACCACGGACCGGGCGGCCTCCCGGGGGTCGGAGACGGTCACCTCGCCCCGCTGCCGGGCCTCGGTGACGACGGATTCGACCATGCCGACCTGTGCTTCGAAGATCTGCCGGAGGCGTTCACGGACGACTCGGGTCTGTTCGCTCACCTCCACGGCGAGGTTGACGAACACGCAGCCGGCGACGGCGCCGCGATCCCGTTGTCCCTCACGCTGCTGGACGCTTGTGGCCTCGAACAGGATCCGCAGCCGTACCAGCGGCGCCGCGCCGGGCGCGAGGATACGGAGCCACATGCGCCGCTGCGCGTTCCACTGCTCATCGACGACGCTGAGCGCGAGCGCTTCCTTGGAGGCGAAGAAGTAGTGGAAGCTCCCCCTCGGTACTCCGGCCGCCCTGCAGATCTCCGCCAGCCCCGGTGCGGAGTAGCCGCGTTGCTCGAACAGTGAGTGGGCAGCGCTCAGAATCTTCTCTCTGGCATCGCTGGTGGGTCGCATGCGGAAACCATACGACCGGTCGCCTACTCCTGTAACAACGGTACGGGGTTCGCCGGGGTGCCCACACGTCTTCGTAACCCGGCTGCGCAGCAACTGGGTTGACGCCCCGCGGGCGAACGAAGCAGTCCCCGGGACCGCCCGCCCCGGTCGACGGCACGTCCACATGCGAGGGCCCGATGTCCACCATTGCCGCGACCGCCCTGGTGCCCGGCCGCGTTCCCATCTCACGGCACGAAACGAAGGCGGACCAGCCGCACATGACCCCGGGCTGCTGTTCACGATCGTCATCCTCATCGCGCTGCAGGCGAAGACGATCACCTCGCAGCCGCTGGACGTGGTCCGGATCGCACTGCCGCTGCCGGTGTACTTCGCGGTGATGCGGTTCGCACCTTCGCACTCGGCAAGGCCATCGGTCCGGCCTACGACCGCACCGCCACCCTCGCCTTCACCGCGGCCGGCGACAACTTCGAGCCGGCCATCGCCGTCGGCATCGCGACTTCGGCGTCACCTCCGGCCAGGGCACTGTCCGAAGTCGTCCGCCCGCTCATCGAGGGGCCCGTCCTGGTGGCGCTGGTGTACGTCTCGCCGGCCTGGCGACGGAAGTTCATGGCTGCGGCCGCTTCCTGACGCGCCGCGTGCGCAGGGGGCCGGCCGGCCCAGGGTTCGCCGCCGGCCGGCCCAGGCGGTGCGTACGCCACCGCCGACGCACCCAGTCCCCGGCCTCGCCCACCGCGACCAGCAGCACCGCTGACGCCGCGCACCCGGCAAGGCCCGCGGGCTGCCCCGACACCCGGCTCAGCAGCCACAGCACGAGCGTGAGTCCGGCCCACCACAGGAGGACCGAGACGGCCATGCGCCGGGGGTGCGTCGCCCCGCTCACGCGTCGGCCCTGTTCGCCCGGTGCGCCGCGAGGGCCGTGCCCGCACATCCTGCGACGGCGGGCACGCCGATGGCGGCAGTCGCGGCCATGATCGGCCCGGGGGAGGCGCCGGCCAGCCGCGGGACGGCGTTGGGCGGCGCGGCCCTGCAGAGGGCCGGCAGGGCCCAGCCCCGCGGGCGCGTCGGACCGAGCCGGGAGCGCAGGCGCTGCGGCACGTGACCGGTGAGCAGGGCGAGCGCGGTCGGAAGCAGAGTGAGGGAGCAGGCGGCGAGGCCGGCCCAGTGCCAGATCACGGGCGTCGTGGTCTTCCTGTGCGAATTCAGCGGCGGGTGGCGGCGGTCATGACGATGCCGGTGGTCAGCGTGGCAAGCCCGGTGACCAGGACGGGGAAGCCGGGGCCGGGCCGCACGTACAGGGCGGCCCCGGCCAGGGACAGCAACGCTCCCGCGATCGCCAGGACGGTCCCGATGCGGTGTTCGGACACGCTGTTGCTCACCTTCCGGTCGGATGGAGCTCAGGTGGTGGACAGCGGCGGCGGGTGCCGTGATGGATCAGGTGTGCGGCGAGCGTCCCGATCAGGTAGCGCCCAGGCCGCACCCGCGGGCCCGTCTGGGGCCGGCCGAGCAGGCAGGTCGCCGCGGCGGTCACGGCTCCGGCGGCCAGGGGGCGCCGGCTGGAGGCGAAGTCCCACTGGGCCCGGGCGCTGCCCGGATGGCGGAGTTCGCCGACCGCGGTCCTGATCATCAGGGCGGCAGCGATGACAGCGGGAGCCAGGAAGGCACGACCCATCAGCCCGGCGTACCGTCGCGCCGGTCCGGCCCGCTGGGCGCCGGGGCCTGCTGCTGGTAGACATCGGGGATGCCGTCGGCGTCCTCGTCGCGGTTCTCTTCCTCGTACAGGCGCCGGTAGACCCGGTTGCGCAGGCGCAGGAGCACCGCGGCCAGGAGGGCCGCGGCCAGTGAGGCGATCAGTACGGCGACCTTGACCTGCTCACCGAGCTCGATGCCGGGAAAGGCGAGTTCGCCGATGAGCAGGGCAACGGTGAACCCGATGCCGGCCAGGGTGGCGAGGCCGAAGACGTCCGCCCAGGCCAGGTCGGGGTTGAGCTGGGCGCGGGTGAAGCGGGCCGCGAGGTAGGTGCCGGCGAAGATCCCGAGCGTCTTGCCGACGACCAGACCCACCACCACGCCGAGGGGTTCGGGGCTGGTGAACACCTCGCCCAGCGCAGCGGCGGAGATCCCGACGCCGGCGGCGAACAGGGCGAACAGCGGCACGGCGATGCCCGCGGAGAAGGGATGCAGCAGGTGCCCGGTGCGCTCCGCGGGCGAGGTCTTCTCGCCCTTGTCGCGGGTGGTGCGCAGGATCAGGCCCATGGCGACGCCCGCGACTGTGGCGTGGACGCCGCCGTTGTACATCAGCGCCCAGATGGCGATGCCGAGCGGCACGTACCACCACCAGCCCGCAACGCGCTGCCGCTGCAGGATGGAGAAGACGACGAGTCCGGCGAAGGCTCCGGCCAGGGCGTAGGGGTTGAGGTCGGAGGTGAAGAACACGGCGATGACGAGAATCGCGCCGAGGTCGTCGACGACGGCGAGTGTCAGCAGGAAGGCCCGCAGCGCTGCCGGCACATGGGTGGAGAGGACTGCGAGAACGGCCAGGGCGAAGGCGATGTCGGTGGCCATCGGAACCGCCCACCCGTCCATACTGCCGCCGCTGACGCTCACGACGGCGGCATAGAGCGCGGCGGGCACGGCCATGCCGCAGACCGCGGCGATGACCGGCAGCGCGGCAGTGGCAGGGGTGCGCAGCTCGCCGACGACGAGTTCACGCTTCAACTCGATCCCGGCGACCAGGAAGAACACGGTCAGAAGCCCGTCCGAGGTCCAGTGGCCGACCGACAGGTCCAGGCCGAGCGCAGGGATCCCGAAATGGAAGTCGCGTATCTGCTCGTAGGCTCCGGACAGGGGACTGTTCGCCCACACCAGCGCAAGAACCGCGGCGCCGAGCAGGACCAGGCCGCCCACCGTCTCCGTCCGCAACGCCCGGGCGACCGCCTGCCGCTCCGGGAGGGGAATCAGACCGAGGAAGGGGGCGCGGGAGCGCGGGGCGGCGGGCATGGCGGGGCATCCTCCGGGGCGTCGACGGCACATGGGCACACGGCCCCTGTTCGCCGACCAGACTTCCCGGCACACCCCGCGCCCTTTTGACGCGTTCTTTACACCCTATCGGCGCGCCGGCCTCGTGCCCAGCCCACGAGGGGCGGCCACGCCGAGGACCCGGCCGTCCGGGCCCGGTACGCGGGCAAGCGGACGGGCCGCCGCGACGAGGTGGTCCTGGCCACCAAGGTCGGCCTGCCCATGGGCGAGGGCCCCAACCAGAGGGGCGCCTCCCGCCGCTGGATCACCACCGCCGTCGAGAACTCCCTGCACCGGCTCGGCACCGACCACATCGACGTCTACCAGCTCCAACGGCCCGACCCGGACACCGACCTGGAGGAGACCCTTTCCGTCCTGACCGACCTCGTCAGAGCCGGCAAGGTGCGCGCCATCGGCTCGTCGACCACGCCCGCCTCGGTGATCGTCCAGGCCCAGTGGGCCGCCGAACACGCCGGGCTGCAGCGGTTCCGCACCGAGCAGCCCCCGTACTCGATCCTGAACCGTGGCATCGAACGGGAGGTCCTGCCGCTCGCGCAGGAGTACGGCATGGGCGTCATGGTGTGGGGCCCGTTCGGCCAGGGCCTGCTGACCGGCCGGGTACGCAAGGGCGGTGACAACGACCTCAAGCGCGTCCAGTTCTCCCGTCACCTGTCCGACGAGCGCCGCATATCCGTCGTCGAACAGCTCGTCCCGCTCGCGAAGGAGGCCGGCCTGCCCATGACCCACCTGGCCATGGCCTTCACCATCGCCCACCCGGGCGTCAGCGCCGCGCTCCTCGGCCCGCGCACCATGGAACACCTCGACGACCTTCTGGCCGGGGCCGACGTCGAGCTGTCCGACGACCTCCTCGACCGGATCGACGAGATCGTCCCGCCGGGCACCGACGTCACCGCGCTCGACCAGGAATACCGGCCCCCGGCCCTGCTCGAGACCGCTCTCCGGCGTCGTCCCGCCGGCTCCGGTCGGCGGCCTGAGCCCCAGGGGCCCGGGGCAGTGTGCCCGGGGACGTGGTCCGGTCCCTGGCACACCGCGGGCAGGCGCACGCACTCCTACACCGACAGAACCGGCCCCGCTCCCGTCCCAAGCACCGGCTGGGAACCGGAAGACACCTTGCCCCACCTTGCGGAGCGCGCAACTCGCCCCACGGACACCTTCCCCGACGCCGCCGGGCCGCGCACCCGCCGACCGCCGGGCAGTGGCCGGTCGTGATCACTGGCGTCCGCGAACCGGACGATCACCAGGCGAGGTCGATACGAGGCCCTGACGGGCCCCTGCGGGCGCTGTGCGCCGAACTGTGGCCTGGGAAGCCCCCGGAGGCGGCACGGGATGGCGTGCCCCCCTACGCCTGCGAGCAGCCGCCGTCGCTGGATGCGACGACGGACTGCGCTGCGCTGCCGCGGTCAGCCGCGGACGATGTTCTCCGCCTGCGGGCCCTTCTGCCCCTGCGTCACGTCGAAGGTGACGTGCTCACCCTCCACGAGCTCGCGGTAGCCGTTGCCCGCGATGTTGGAGTAGTGGGCGAACACGTCCGGCCCGCCCCCGTCCTGTGCGATGAAGCCGAAGCCCTTCTCGGAGTTGAACCACTTCACGACGCCAGATGCCACTGTGTTCGTCCCTCACGTGCTGCTGATACGACGCACCCCATGGTGCGCCGTCGGGTCCCTTTGCTGGGGCCCCGGCCTTACTTACCGGATGATCGCCCCCTCGCGCCAGCGATAAGGGGCGTGTCAGGCGTCTCGTTCAGGTGTTTCCCGCACATCGGAGCAGCGCGTGCCGTGCTCCCCGGGGTCCGACCAGGCGGTGGGCATGCCCTGATCCGCTTGCCTCGTGCCGGTCCGGCAGGGCGCCGAGCGCGGACGTGACGCCGATGCCGCCGAGCACGGCCAGGTGCGGGCCCGGACGGCACACCACCGGCACAGCACACCGCGTAGACCCCGGGCGCCGCGCTCCGCTTCCCGGCATGCGACGCCCCCGCCCCGCCCCCGTTCCCGCAACCGACAGCGGCCACAAGGAGCACACACACCACCGCGGCTGCCCGCGACACGCTTACCCCACATTCCCCACCCAGCTCACAAGACGCACCGGAACGCAGCGGCAGCCGCGCAGCACCGGCGATGACCAGCGCATCTTTCCACCGGGGTACCGCCTCAACAACAGGATTGGGCCAAGGAGCAGAGATATCGTTCCGCCCCCGCGCCGACCGTCGTCGGTCCCACCAGATGGACCTTACGGGCGAGTTGACGAGTGCTGCGGCATAGTGGCCGTACGGCACGACGCCGTCGGCCGCCGTCCGGTTTCCTCCCGTGCAGTGTGGTAGCGCGTTCACCAACGCCACGGGATCTGACCCCGGCTCATCAGGCAACCCCATGCGCGGTGGTGGTGCTTCGCCTGGACGGCCGCAGGGAACAACGGCCCGGCGGAAGCCGGCGAGGCGGTGATGGCAGCACGTGCGGACGGTGACCGCTGCCGCCGGCACCACCCCCTCCCCGAAGAGAGCTCGGCTTCGCCGGACCTCAACCGTCTGGGGCGGTAGTGCCCTCCGGCACCGGACGACGTCGGCCGGCTGCCATTTCGGCTCGCGAGCACCCGCATTCTTTGCCTGCGCTCGACCCATTCGATGCCCCGAATTGACACATCCGACATGCAGATCATATGTGGCAGCATGGGACATGTGGTACTTGCTGAAGACAGGCGAGAGGAGTGCACCATGATCGCAAAGCTGCTCAGCAAGCTGTCCTTCGCCCGCCATTACGGTGCGTACGGGGCCCACGAGTGGGATGCGTACGCTGGCGACGACTCAGCCTGACCCCATCGCCGGCGGGCGCCCCTGGGCCCCCGCCGGCTTCCGATACTCTGCCGACGACATCGGCCTGGACGGATACGAGAGCCAGGAACGATCTCATGGGCCGGACGAATGTGCCGCCGCGGTTGCCCAAGGGGGGCTTCGCCGCCTGGAGCCGCGACCGACTGTCCGTGGCGCGCCGCGGTGCCGAGGAGTGCGGGGACGTCTGGCAGCTGGAGCCGGGTGTCTACGTAGCCGCCGCGGCCGGGCCGTGCGAAGCGGTCCTGCGCCGTTCGCGGGACTTCCCCAAGGCACCCTCGCCACTCTTCCCGCCGTTGAACCGGTCGAGCGGAGCGCCGACTCCCGAGGAGCGTGCGGGCGCTCACGCCGCGCGCATGCGCGGACTGCGCGCGCATGCGGTTGCCGCCCGGATCGGTGAGATCGCGCCCAGGACCGCTCGATTCGCCGACCAGTGGCCCACGGACCAGGACGTCGAGATCCTGCCCCCGCTCCGGCACACCCTGGCGGAGACAGGTGTGCACTACCTGTTCTCCGAAGACGCTCCGACCCTGCTGCCGTATGCCGCACGGCTCTTCCTCGCCCGGGAGGTGCTCGCACGCCCCTCGCGCTGGGCATGGCCGAGCTGGATCCCCACCCCGGCACGGCGGTTCCGCACGCGGCAGCAAGTCGCCTTCACCGACGCCCTGCGGCCCGTCGTCCGCCGGCGCCGTGCGTCGGGCCGGCTCGGTGACGACATGCTGGGACAGATGCTCCGGTCCTCCCCCCGCCACGGCCCGCTGCCGGAAGAGGCCGTCCTCGACACCCTCCCCGGAATCACCGTCGCCACCTTCGAGACACCTTCCCGGGCAGCAGGATGGATCCTCCTCCACCTGGCGCGGCACCCCCGGGCAGCGGACCGCGTCGCGGCAGAAGCGGCCTTGCTGCCCGCCGACCCGGCCGCGACGACGAGCGCCCACCTCGACAGCCTGCGGTACACCCAGGCACTGGTACGCGAGGTGCTCCGGCTGCACCCCCCGAGCTGGCTGCTGACCCGGCGCGCCACGCGGGAGACCCAGCTCGCCGGCTACACCATCGACGCCGGGTCCACCGTTCTCGTCTGCCCCTACACCGCGCACCGCGATGCGCGGGAACACCCCGAGCCGGACGAGTTCCAGCCCGAGCGCTGGCTCGATGACCCGGACTCCCCGGCGACGTCCGGGGCCTTCCTCGCCTTCGGCACCGGGCCGCACGGCTGCGAGGGAACCGCCTTGGCCATGGCGATGCTGACACTCCTGACCGCGCAGACCGCCCGCCGGTACCGCTTGAGCGAGCCGCCCGGACCGGGACCCGGCTACCAGGTCGCCACCTTCGGAGGTCTCGCGACCGTCGGCTTGCGCCTGCGTGCAACCCTGAGGAGTTGAGGGCACGAAGCGGTCCACGCGCACCGCGAGGCAAGGCTTCGTCACCGGCGGCCGGCCCCGGTGACCAGCCCTCGCCGGTGACGCCAGGGCGCCGCGATCCCCTCTCGCGGAGCCGGGGCCGCGGGGACCCCAGCGGTCCGGTTCCCTCTTCTCACTCAGCGCAGTTCCTCGGCCAGTCCGACGATGATGCCCTCCGGGCCGCGGAGGTAGCAGAGCAGATAGCTGTCCTCGAACCTGGCGATCCCGCCTACGAGTTCGGCGCCGTGAGGGCGCAGGCGGGCAACGGTGTCCTCGATGTCGTCGACGGCGAACATGACGCGGTGCGTGCCCGAAATGTTGTGCGGCCGGTTGCGTGGCCCGGAGCTGATCGCCGCGGGGCTGCGGTACTTAGCCAGCTCGAGCCGGCTGTGACCGTCCGGGGTCCGGACCATCGCGATGTCACAGCGGACGCCGTCGAGTCCGGTGCACCGGTCCGCGAAGGGGCCCTCGACCTCCGCCCTGCCCTCCAGCTCCATACCGAGTTCCACAAAGAACGCGATGGCGGCATCCATGTCCTCGACGACGATGCCGACGTTGTCCATCCGCTGAATCGCCATGCTGGGTCTTCCTTCTTCCTCGTGCGGCCGGTGGCGGCCGCTGACGTCCCTGGGACGGAGCCGGTGGCACGTTCTCGACATCCGCGGACCGCCGGACTCCGGAGCCGTGGACCCTGTGATACCGACCATCGGCCGCCCACTCAAACGTCCAGACCGGAAGTAGAAAGACCGTTCTATACTGCAGTCATGTCGAAGGCTACGCACGCATCCGCACCGGTTCGCCGGTCCGAGGCCCGTGAGCGGTTGCTGAGCACGGCGAGCAGGCTCTTCTACGGTGAGGGCATCCGGGCCATCGGGGTGGACCGCGTCATGGCGGAGGCGGATGTCGCGCGGGGCACCTTCTACCGGCATTTCGAGGGCAAGGACGACTTGGTGCGTGCCTACCTCGAAGCCACGGATCAGGCGATCCGGGGGCGGGTCGGCGCGGCCGGAGAAGTCATCGTCTCGCCGGCCGACTTCCTTGCCGCCGTGGCGCACGGCATAGGCGAGGAGGTCTGCGGCGCGGGGTTCCGGGGCTGTCCGTTCATCAACGCCGCGGCTGAGTACCCGGACCGCGAAAGCCCCGTTCATCAGGCCGTGCTGCGACACCGCGCCTGGTTCCGTGAGGTGCTGCAGGGTGCCTTCCAACGGCTCGGGGCAGCCGATCCCCCGCGGTCGGCCGACGCCATGGTGGCCATGCGGGACGGTGCGATGGTGGCCGGCTACCTCGGCGACGCCCGGGCCGCGCGTGCCGTCCTGGAGCACGGCGTCGCCGCGCTCGTGGCGGCCGGCTGACGCTTCCCCCTGCTGCTGAAACGCGGCCGGGCCCCCTCCCCTACGTGAAGGGAGCAGGCCGGCGGGCAGCAGGTAGGTCAGCGCGTGGTCGTCGCGGCCTTCTCTATGAGGCGCGTCACCGCCTTGGGGTCGGTCAGGTGAACGGCGTGCGGGGCGTCGGCCTCGACGGTGCGGGCATGCGCCCGTGCGGCCATGAACCGCTCGGCGGCGGCGGGTATCGCCCGGTCGTCGCGGGCGACGAGGTACCAGGAGGGGATGGTCTTCCAGGCCGGGGTCGTGGCGGAGGGCTCGCCGACAGCCTGCGCGGTGAGCGGACGCTGCGTGGCGGCGAGTGCGGCGGCCTTGCTCTTGCTGACGCGGTTGCTCATGAAGACGTCGCGGAACTTGTCGGGCTTGATGTAGAGGTCGACACCGGTACCGCCGTCGGCCTGGGTGAAGGGGACGGCGTTCAGGGCCGTGGGCACGGGGGCGTTGGGGTCGTCACTGAGGTGACTGCCAGGGAACTTGCCCACCAGGTCCGCGATGCTCTCGCCCTTGTCCGGGGCGAAGGCGGCGACGTAGACGAGAGCCTTGACGTGGGGATTACCGGTGGCGGCGTTGGTGATGACGGCGCCGCCGTAGGAGTGGCCCACCAGGATGACGGGGCCGTTGATCGTCTTGAGGTAGTCGGCCAGGTAGGCGGCGTCGCTGCGCAGGCCGCGCAGCGGGTTGGCGGGGGCGGCGACCGTGTAGCCGTCGGCCTGCAGGCGCTTGGCGACGCCGGTCCAGCCGGCGGAGTCCGCCCAGGCGCCGTGGACGAGGACGACGGTCGGCTTGACCCCGGGCCTGCCCGCGGGCTTGGCGTGATGGTCCTGGGTGGCGGAGGCGGTCGTGGCCAGGCCGGCGGCCAGGGCGAGGCCGGCCGCGCTCACGGCGGCGAGACGGGCACGTCGGACGGGGCGACGGTGAGACATCGTTTCTCCAGAGGGATGCGGACAGCAGGCCAGCGCGCTTAGTAGATAGAACGTTCTGTCTACTGAACCTAGTACGGAGACCTCGCCGGGGGCAACGCGGAGCGGCGAGCGGTGGGTCACATCACGGAGAGTGCGCGCCCCGCGCAGGTGCGGTGCGATCGCGGGCAGATGACGGGCGTCGGCCTGTCGGTGTCGTTCACCGGATCGCCGGTGCAGCCACGGGCGTTCGGGGCGGGGAATTCGGCGTCCTTGGGGAGGACGGTGTGCCGCAGGCGGGCGGCCTCGGCCACATGGTGGCGCAGGTGGCTCCCCAGTGACTCGCCACTCGCCTTCTCCACGACCATTCCGAGCAGCACGTAATTGGTGTTGCGGTACTGGTACTTCGTGCCGGGAGCGGACTCCGGGGAGTGCTTGAAGGCGTACGGAAGCAGTTCGGAGGGCTTCCACTTCCGGTGCGGGTTCGTTGCCCAGGCCCTCCCCCAGTCGGGATCTGCCATGTACTCCGCGAGTCCGCTGCGCATCCCCAACAGATGCCTCAGCGTGACGCGGTGTCCCTGGGGCACACCTCGCACGTACTTCGCTATCGGGTCGTCCAGACGCACCGTCTTCCGGTCCACCAACTGGAGGACCGCGGTGGCGGTGAACGTCTTGGTGACACTGCCGATCCTCATGTTGACGCGGGGGGGACATCGGGGCCTTGGTGCGCTTGTCCGCGACTCCGAAGGCGCGCACGTAGTTCCCCTTCCCGGGTATCGAGAGGCTGACGACCGCGCCCGCGACCCGCGCCTGACGCATGACCCGGGCGACCGCACGGTCGAGTTGTGCGCACCGCCGGGGTGAGCCGCCGTGCCGCGGTGCCGTGGGAGGCAGAAGGCGCCGGCTTGGCGGACCTGACACCGGCCGGATGCTCCGTGGGACCGAGAGCATGCGCCGCGGGGGCGATCGAGAGGAGTACACCGGCACTCAGGACCGCCGCGACGACTGCGTTGCGACGGGTGGTTCGACGACGGCCGGTGCCACCAAGGATTGGTCGGGCATTCCGCGCTCTTTCTGATGGGGGCGGCCTCGGTCGGCCACTCGGTGTGCTTCAAGCGTCGGCTCTTTGCGGATGCCTGGTCTCGCCCGCACGGACGCTTCTCGGCCTCCGCCACAGGGATGAGCCGGCACGGGCTCTCCACCGACAGGGCCTCCCTCCGGGCATGGGGTATGCGCGCGGGCCGTCGTTCCCCGCCGTCCCGGTGGCGGGTTGTCGTGGTCAGTCGTG
>NZ_JBYIQW010000066.1:0-35814 GCF_057707815.1 Actinacidiphila sp. bgisy160 | reverse complement strand
TGTTGTGGTGGTGTTTCTTTTCTGTTTTTCTCTTTTTTTTTTTTTCTTTTTTTTTTTCCTGTTTTTTTTTTTTTTCTTTTTCCCCCCCCCCCCCCCCCCCCGTGGGCGCACCCCGGGCCCACCCGTTCGGCGCACGGCCGCGCCCGGGTGGTCCGGGGTGCGCGGGAGGTCAGACCGACAGCCGCTGACCCGGCAGGATCAGGTTGGGGTCGGCGCCGATCACGGACCGGTTGACGGCGTACAGCTTCTTCCAGGTCGTCCCGTGGGCGGCCGCGATGCCGCTCAGGGTGTCGCCGCCGCGGACGCTGTAGTTGCCCTGCCCCTTCGCCCGGCTCTGGCCACGGTCGGCGTGGCCGCCGGTGCCCCGTGACTGCTTCGCGGGCGCCGGGGCGGTGTGCCGCCGCGCCTTGGGCGCGGCCGGGGCCGTACCGCGGGTGGGCGCGCTCCCGTAGGCGCCGGCACGGGCGGAGCAGGTGGGCCAGGCGCCCCAGCCCTGCGCCCGCTGCACCTTGGTGGCGACGGCGATCTGCTGCTCACGGCTCGCCCGGTCGGCGGTCCCCGCGTAAGCGGTGCCGCCGTAGGCGCGCCAGGTCCCGGCCGAGAACTGGAGTCCCCCGTAGAACCCGTTGCCAGTGTTGATGTGCCAGTTCCCGCCGCTCTCGCAGTTGGCGATGCGGTCCCAGACCCCACGGTCGGCGGCCTTCGCGGGCCCCGCGACGGCCATGAGGGCCAGCGGGGTCAGCACGGTGACGCCGGCTACGACTGCGGACTGACGGTACTTGGCTGATACGGCCATGGAATCCCTCTCCACGGACCCGGGGTTCCCCATCACGCCGTACCCCTGGTACGGCGCCCGACGGACGGGGTACCCGCGCATCCGGCGCGGTCCCCGTCCCCTTCGCTCGCCGACCGATGGCATTCCGATCCACGGTCACCCTCCGTGCGAGCCCTCCCGGGTGGTGCTCTCTGCGCACGGCGGGCCAATCTAGGCAGGGTGGCGTTCCGTCACCAAACAAATCCCCGGCGCCGCAGGCCACTTGCGAGTTACCGGAGGTAAAGACCCATTCAGGACACCGGATCAATAGTGTTTTTTGCGGCATGACCGCACAGCGCATATGCGCCATGTGACGTGTCTCATAGGCGTGGAGGCTTCCCGGGGTGAAAGGTGGGACATGGAGTGACCGGCTCCGCACCGCCGCTCACACTCCGCACACGGACGCCCGAGCACGCACCAAGAAACCCGTGACTCCGGCCACAGATCGGCCGTTGTCACTATGTGCCGGGCGAGGCCCGGCGAAGGAGCCCGTAGCCGTACATTTCCAAGGAGGCTTCAGTGCCGCCCATGCTCGACGTCAGCGACGAGGTACGAGCCGAGATCGGCGATGAGGAGGCGGCACGCCTGCTGGCCGGTGACAGCGCGCCCGGCACGTACGACTGCACCTCCTGCCGCACCCCGGGGGACACCGCCACGGAGCGCACCAGCACGGTGCTCTTCGTCGGCGAGGAGACCGCCGTGCTCGCCTTCGCCCACGCGACCTGCATCCCCTCCCAGGTCGTGCCGGTCTCGGAGGAGCAACTGCAGGGCGCGGTGCAGAGCATCGCCGGCGAGGACACGGCCGGCGCCGCGGCGGCTGCCGCCGCTCCGCGCCAGGCGGTGCTCGGCATCACCTGCGGCCTCGTCCTGATCAAGGACGAGGTGTGCCCGGCCCTGGTCATCGAGCCCACCGGCCCGATCGCCCGCCCCGGTGACAACGGCCCCGGCGACGAATTCCTGCCGATCCTGATCGAGCAGGGTTTCCTGCCCGTCAACGACATGTCGACGCCGCCCTTCCCGCTGCCCGGCTGGTCCGTGCTGCTGGCCATGGGGCAGCTGCACGCCATCCTGCAGCCCGGCTCCGCCGGCGCGTGGTGGCAGGCGCACCAGCCGCTCGCGGTGAGCGAGGGCTGGCGCCAGGCGGTCAACAGGTCCAACGAGGTGTACGTCTACGCCGCCCCGCACGGCACCATCGGCCAGCAGCCCCGTGAGGACCTGCTGCGCGACGCCCTGGAGCGCGCCTGCGGGCGCGGGCTCCTCGTCGCGGCGACGATGCCGCTCTCCGGCACCTGATCCCCCGGCTCCGGCCGAAGGCGCGTACGGCCTGCCCGTACGCGCCTTTGGCCTATGGAAGCGCATATGCGTGATTCATCCGTACGACCCGCATCCCCGCAGATGAAACGCTCGTTGCCACGACGTGCACACCTTTGACGCTTCCTCACGAGCCCAGTACCGCAGCCCGATCCCCCCCATGCGCACCGCGCAGGACGCGTCCGTGAGTGAGGGCACGCCGATCTACGACGCGCTCTACTCCGAGTACCGCAGGCTCTTCCGCACCCTCCCCGGCGACCGCACCGGCGAGGAGGACCTGCAGTTCAACGGCTTCGCCGACCGCGGTGGTCCGGGCTCCCCCTACCGCGCGGGCCGCCACCGCGGCGACCTCCCCGCCCTCCCCCCGGGCCTCGCCGAGAACCGCATGCACGGCGGGCTCTGACCCACCCCGCACGCGCCGTACCGCCCGCCCGATCCGCCCCGAGGAGCCGACCCGGCGGGCGGCACCATGTCCGGCCCCCAGACGGCTACTTCTTGCGACCGCGCTTCTCCCGCACCCGCACCGACACCTGGATCGGCGTCCCCGCGAACCCGAACTCCTCACGCAACCGCCGCTCGATGAAGCGGCGGTAGCCCGCCTCCAGGAAGCCGGAGGCGAAGAGCACGAAGCGCGGGGGCTTGGTGCCGGCCTGGGTACCGAAGAGGATGCGGGGTTGCTTGCCGCCACGGATCGGGTGGGGGTGGGCGGCTACGAGCTCGCCCAGGAAGGCGTTGAGGCGGCCCGTGGGGACCCGGGTCTCCCAGCCTGCCAGTGCCGTCTCGATGGCCGGGACCAGCTTCTCCATGTGGCGGCCGGTGCGGGCGGAGACGTTCACCCGGGGCGCCCACTGGACCTGTACGAGGTCCTTCTCGATCTCGCGCTCGAGGTAGTAGCGCCGCTCCTCGTCCAGCAGGTCCCACTTGTTGTAGGCGATGACGATGGCGCGGCCCGCCTCGACGGCCAGCGAGATGATGCGGGTGTCCTGCTCGGCGAGCGTCTCGCCGGCGTCGATCAGGACGACGGCGACCTCCGCCTTCTCCAGGGCGGCAGCGGTGCGCAGCGAGGCATAGTAGTCCGCGCCCTCCTGGAGGTGGACGCGACGGCGGATGCCCGCGGTGTCCACGAATTTCCAGGTCTTGCCGCCGAGCTCGATGAGCTCGTCGACCGGGTCGCGGGTCGTGCCGGCCAGCTCGTTGACGACGACGCGCTCCTCGCCGGCCACCTTGTTGAGCAGCGAGGACTTGCCGACGTTCGGGCGGCCGATCAGCGCGACCCGGCGCGGACCGCCGATGGTGCCCGCGAAGGACTGCATCGGCGCCTCGGGAAGCGCCTCCAGCATCGCGTCCAGCAGGTCGCCCGTGCCGCGGCCGTGCAGCGACGAGACCGGGAAGGGCTCGCCGAGGCCGAGGTTCCACAGCATGGCGGCGTCCGCCTCGCCCGAGGGGCCGTCGACCTTGTTGGCGCACAGCACGACCGGCTTCCCGGCCTTGCGGAGCAGCTTGACGACGGCCTCGTCGGTGTCGGTCGCGCCGACCGTGGCGTCCACCACGAAGACCACGGCGTCGGCGGCCTCGATGGCGAACTCGGCCTGGGCGGCCACGGACGCGTCGATGCCGAGCACGTCCTGCTCCCAGCCGCCGGTGTCGACGATCTTGAAGCGGCGGCCGTTCCAGTCGGCCTCGTACGTGACGCGGTCGCGGGTGACGCCGGGGCGGTCCTCGACGACCGCCTCGCGGCGGCCGATGATCCGGTTCACCAGGGTCGACTTGCCGACGTTCGGGCGGCCGACGACCGCGACGACCGGCAGCGGGCCGTGGCCCGCCGCCGCGAGGTCGCCGGCGACCTCGTCGGGGTCGAAGCCCTCCTCGGCGGCGAGCTCCATGAACTCGGCGTACTCGGCGTCGTCGAGCGCGCCGACTTCGCCGTACTCGTTCTCGATGTCCATGAAAGCTTCTCCGTCGATCGTCAGATGTGCGGGGGCTTGCACGCCCCAGTGTGGGTCAGGCCGGCGCTAGGAGGCGCGGCCCGTGGCGCGCCGGGCGTACTCGAGGTGGCCGGTCAGGTGCTTCTGGATGCGTACGGTGGCGGCGTCCAGCGCCGTACGGGTACGGCGCCCGGTCCCGTCGCCGGCGTCGAAAGGGTCGCCGAAGACGATGTCGACCCGGCCGCGCACCGGCGGCAGGCCGCGGATCAGCCGTCCCGGCCGGGACGTGCCGAGGACCGCGACCGGCACGATGGGCGCGCCGGAGCGCACCGCGAAGTACGCCAGGCCCGCCCGCAGGTCGGCGAAGTCGCCCTCGCCCCGGGTGCCCTCGGGGAAGATCCCGAGGACCCCGCCGCGCTCCAGCACGCCGAGCGCGCTGGTCACCGCGGTGCGGTCGGTGCTGTGGCGGTCCACCGGGAGCTGACCGATCCCACGCAGGAACGGGTCCAGCGGCCCGATGAACGCCTCCTTCTTGATCAGGAAGTGCACCGGGCGCGGGCAGGTGCCCATGAGCACCGGCCCGTCCACGTAGTGCGAGTGGTTCACGGCCAGGATCACCGGCCCCATGGCCGGCATCCGCCAGGTTCCGAGCACCCGGGGGCGCCAGAGGCTGTTGATGATCCCGATGCCGAGGCGGCGGCCGACCGCCGCGCCCTTCGGCCCCGGAACCGCGGAGGAGTCACTCACGAAGCGGCCCGCTTCTCCTCGATCAGGGTGACGACGCACTCGATGACCTGGTCGAGGGTGAGCTCGCTGGTGTCGACCTCTATGGCGTCGCCCGCCTTCGCCAGCGGGGAGGTCTTGCGGCCGGAGTCGGCCGCGTCGCGCCGCACCAGGGCCTCCCGGGTCGCCAGGAGGTCGACCTGGGCGCTGCCGGCGGCCTTCAGTTCGCCGCCGCGGCGGGCGGCGCGGGCCTCCGCGGAGGCGGTGAGGTAGATCTTGACGGTGGCGTCCGGCAGCACGGTGGTGCCGATGTCCCGGCCCTCGACGACGATGCCGACAGGCGCGGCGGCGGCCGCGTCGCGCTGCAGACCGACCAGCCGGGTACGCACCTCCGGCACCGCGCTGACGGCGCTGACCGCCGCGGTGACCTCCTGGGTGCGGATCGGGCCGGAGGCGTCCACGCCGTCCACCGTGATCGTGGGTGCCGCCGGGTCGGACCCGGAGACGATCACCGGCTTCTCGGCGGCGGTCGCCACGGCGGCCGCGTCGTTCACGTCGACGCCGTTGCTCAGCATCCACCAGGTCATCGCCCGGTACTGCGCGCCGGTGTCCAGGTAGCTCAGACCGAGCTTGGCCGCGACCGCCTTCGAAGTGCTGGACTTGCCAGTGCCCGAGGGGCCGTCGATCGCGACGATCACCGGATTCGACACAGTCGGGGGACCTTCCTTGTGCGTGGAGCAGCGACACGGCTGGCGCAATGCCATCCCCACAAGGTTACCGGCCCACCCATTCGGCTCCGTACCACGATTTCCCCGGCGGCCCCGCTCAGGCGCGCAGCGACCAGCCCCGCTCCCGCAACGCCGCCGACAACCGCGTCGCCGCGGCGGGCTCCACCATCAACTGCACCAGACCCGCCTGCTGCCCCGTCGAGTGCTCGATCCGCACGTCCTCGATGTTCACCCCCGCCGCCCCCGCGTCCGCGAACAGCCGCGCCAGCTCTCCCGGCTGGTCGCCGATGAGGACGGCGACGACCTCGTAGCTCTTGGGGGCGGAGCCGTGCTTGCCGGGGACCTTGGCCCGGCCGGCGTTGCCGCGGCGCAGGAGGTCCTCGATGCCGGCGGCGCCGTCGCGGCGCTTGGCGTCGTCCGCGGACTGCAGGGCCCGCAGGGACTCGACGGTCTCGGTCAGGTCGGCCGCGATGTCGGCGAGGACGTCGGCGACCGGGCCGGGGTTGGCGGAGAGGATGTCGATCCACATGCCGGGCTGGGAGCCCGCGACGCGGGTGACGTCGCGGATGCCCTGGCCACACAGGCGCACCGCGCTGTCCTCGGCGTGCTGCAGGCGGGCCGCGACCATGCTGGAGACGAGCTGCGGGGTGTGCGAGACGAGGGCGACGGCGCGGTCGTGGGCGTCGGCGTCCATCACGACCGGGACGGCCCGGCAGAGCGCGACCAGCTCCAGGGCGAGGTTGAGCACCTCGGTCTCGGTGACCGGGGTCGGGGTGAGCACCCAGGGGCGGCCCTCGAAGAGGTCGGCGGTCGCGGCCAGCGGGCCGGAGCGCTCGCGGCCGGACATGGGGTGCGTGCCGATGTACGAGGTCAGGTCGCAGCCGAGCGCCTCCAGGTCACGGCGCGGCCCGGACTTGACGCTGGCGACGTCGAGGTAGCCGCGGGCCAGGGCGCGGCGCTGGGCGTCGGCGACGGTCGCGGCGACGTGGGCCGGCGGCACGGCGATGATCGCCAGGTCGACCCGGCCGGACGGGGGCTCGTCGGTGCCCGCGCCGAGCGCGGCGGCGGTGCGCACCACGGCGGGGTCGTGGTCCTCCAGGTGGACCTCGACGCCGCGCGCGGCGAGCGCGAGGGCGGCGGAGGTGCCGATGAGGCCGGTGCCGATGACGAGGGCGGTTCTCACTGGGCGATGTCCTTGCGGAGGGCTGCCGCGGCGCCGAGGTAGACGTGCGAGATCTCGTCCTTGGACAGCTCGGACTCGACGTGGGCGAGGATGCGCACGACCCTGGGCATGGCGCCGGCGATGTCGAGCTCCTGCGCGCAGATCAGCGGCACGTCGGTGATGCCGAGCTTGCGCGCGGCGACCGCAGGGAAGTCGCTGTGGAGGTCCGGGGTGGCGGTGAACCAGACGCTGATCAGGTCGTCCACCGCGATGCCGTTGCGCTCCAGGATGGCGGTGAGCAGCTCGGCGACCTGCCCGTGCATGTGCTCCGCCTCGTCCCGCTCCAGCTGCACGGCTCCGCGGACCGCTCGTACCGCCACGTCATCGCTCCCTGTGTTGCTGCGCGCACGTACCTGGTCAGCGTAGTCGCGGCGGACGGGGCGCGGCGGACACGCCCGCCCTGCGAGACGCGAGGGGCGGTGCGGTACACCATGAAGCATGATCTACCACCTGGTTCCGCTGGACGACTGGCTGCGCGACCCGGACCGTCCGTACGCGCCCTCGTCGCTCGCCGAGGACGGGTTCGTGCACTGCGCGCCCGACGAGGCGGTGGCGCTCGCCGTCGCCGACGCCTTCTACCGGGGCACCCCGGGCCCGCTGATGGTGCTGCTGATCGACGAGGAGGCGCTGGAGGCCCGTGTGCTGTGGGAGGACGCCGATCCGGTGCCGCCGCCGGGCGTGCCGCGGGAGACGCGGTTCCCGCACGTGTACGGGCGCATCAACCGAAGTGCGGTGGTCGGGATGCTGGAGGTGCAGCGCGACCCGGAGGGCCGCGCGGTCGCGCTGACGGTGTGGTCGTAAGCACCGCTTCTTCCCGGCACGCCCCAGGACGCCGGGCGGGCCCGGCGGGGTGCCGGGCGTCCGCGCCCCCTCCTGGACCGGCGGGCTGCACCGCTGGTCCGGCCGGGTCGCGTTCCCGTCGACCGTCCCGGCCGCCGTGCACTGCCGGTACGCGTTGGGCTATCAGACGTACAGCGATCGCGTCTTGTGGCACTCGCTGCCCAGGTGCTTCTTTTTTGGGACATTCACGGCAAAGATGCTGCTGCTGCGGGCCGAGCGACTACCGGGCCGGCTGCTGCCGTTCGTCGGCGGGCTGGTCTTCACGGCGCTGACGGTGCTGTGGCTGACGTCCGCGTTGTGGTTCTTTCGAACGGTCGGGGTGACGACATGAAGCGACGCATCGTGCTGCTGTCCACGGCAGCGCTTGCGGGATGCAGCAAATACGGCGACGAGAGCACGCCGCAGGCCGCGGCGACGTCGGCGCCACCGGTCTCGGAGCCCGCCTCCGCACCGGCGGCCTCGGCGCCGGCCTCGCCACCGGCCTCCCCTTCCGCGTCCGCGGGCGAGGTTCTGGTGAAGGCGGCCGACGTGCCCGTGGGCGGCGGCACGGTGATCACGGACAAGAAGATCGTGGTGACCCAGCCCGTGGCCGGCGAGTTCAAGGCGTTCTCCGCCGTCTGCACCCACCGGGGCTGCATCGTGAACAGCGTCTCCGACGGCACCATCAACTGCCCTTGTCACGGCAGCAAGTACCGCATCACCGACGCCGCGGTGGTCGCGGGACCGGCTCCGAGGCCGCTCCCCGCCGAGGCGATCACCGAAAAAGGCGGCGAGATCCTCCTCGCGTAGCCCGTACCATCCCCGTCCATGCGCGACCACGACCTCGTACGCCACCACACCGTCTACGCCTGTGTGATGGGCTCGCGTGCCTTCGGCCTGGCCACGGACGGCAGCGACACCGACCGCCGCGGGGTGTACGTCGCGCCCACCCCGCTCTTCTGGCGCTTCGACAAGCCGCCCCGTCACGTGGACGGCCCGGAGCCCGAGCAGTTCTCCTGGGAACTGGAGCGGTTCTGCGAGCTCGCCCTGCGCGCCAACCCCAACATCCTGGAGTGCCTCCACTCCCCCCTCGTCGAACACGTGGACGACGTCGGGCGGGAACTGCTCGCCCTGCGCGGCGCCTTCCTCTCCCGGCACGTCCACGCGTCCTTCGCGCGCTACGCCACCGGCCAGCTGCGGAAGCTGGAGGCCGACGTCCGCACGCACGGCGCGCCCCGCTGGAAGCACGCCATGCACCTGCTGCGGCTGCTGATCAGCGCCCGCGACCTGCTGCGCACCGGCGAACTGCGCATCGAGGCCGGCGACCACCGCGAGCGGCTGCTGGCCGTGAAGCGGGGCGAGGCCGGCTGGCCCGAGACGGAATCCTGGATGCTGCGGCTGTACGAGGAGGCCGCGGCCGCCGCCTCGCGCAGCCCGCTCCCGGACGAACCGGACCGGGCCCGCGTCGAGGACTTCCTGTTCCGGGTCCGGCGGGCGTCAGGCGCCGTCGCCGTCCCAGAGGGCGCCGAGGGCCAGTAGTTCGTCGCGGTACTCGATCCGCTCCACCCAGGCGTCCGGCCAGGCCGCCAGGCCGTGGTGCGCGCCGGCGAAGGCGCCCGTCAGGCAGGCTATGGAGTCGGAGTCCCCGGAGGAGCACGCCGCCCGGCGCACGGCGGTGACCGGATCGTCCGGGAAGAGCAGGAAGCACAGCAGGCCGGTCGCCAGCGCCTCCTCGGCGATCCAGCCGGCGCCGGTGGCCAGGCACGGGTCGGAATCCCGGTCGGGCGCCGCGAGCGCCGCGTCGAGACGGTCGAGCGCCCCGAGGCACTCGTCCCAGCCGCGCCGGACGAAGGCCACCGGGCCGTGGTCGTGGGCGCGCAGCCACAGGTCGCCGAGCCACCACTCGTGGTAGGTGTCGCGCTGCTCCGCCGCGTGGCGGCGCAGCAGGCCGGCCAGTTCCCCCGGGGCCGTACCCTGCGCGAGCAGATGGACGGCGTGCGCGGTCAGGTCGGAGGCCGCGAGCGCCGTGGGGTGGCCGTGGGTCAGCGCGGACTGCAACTGCGCCGCCCCCGCCCGTTCCTCGGGGCGCAGGCCGGGGACGAGGCCGACCGGGGCGACCCGCATGTTGGCACCGCAGCCCTTGGAGCCGGTCTGGCAGGCCTCCTGCCATGGCCGGCCAGGGTGGTCCAGCTTCTCGCAGGCGACCAGGCAGGTGCGGCCCGGGGCGCGGTTGTTGTCGGGCGAGTGGTACCAGCCGACGTACTCCTCACGCACCGGACGGGCGAGCCGGGACGGGGTGAGGGGGCCGCGCTCCATCGCCGTGCGCAGCCCGCGTCCCAGGGCGAGCGTCATCTGGGTGTCGTCGGTGACGAAGGCCGGGCGGGGCAGTGCCATCTTCCGCCAGGGGCCGCACTTGGCGAGGATCGACGGGATGTCGTTGAACTCCGTGGGGAATCCCAGCGCGTCACCGATCGCCAGGCCCGCCATCGCCCCCGAGGCCGCTCGGCGCCCGGCCACGGCAGGACTCACGCCGCGGCCACCCGGGTGCGGACGACCAGGTCGTGGAGGGCGTCGTAGGCCGTCGGCTCGCCGGGCAGCCGGGTGTCCCGCTGCGCGTCGTCCAGGCCGGCGTGGAGGGCGTCGACGTCGGCGCGGACACGGCGCGGGTCGAGGTCCATCGCGAGGCCGTGCTCGGCGACGGCCTTCTCGTGGATGAGTTCGCGGACGTATCCGGGGGCGGGGACGTGCTCAAGCAGCGTCGGCAGGTGTGCCTCCACCGTGCCGGTGCGCATCAGGTGGATGCCGGACAGCAGCACCCGGAAGGTGTAGAGCAGCGGCTTGAGTTGGCCGGTCTTCTCGTACAGCTCCCACTGGGTACGGGCGAAGCCCCGGTAGTGGTGGGCGTGGTGGCCGGTGATGACGCCTGGTGCCAGGTCGACCAGTTGGGCGTGGACGCCGCTGGTGTGCACCACGAGCGGGGACAGCAGCTGCTCCAGCACGTAGCCGTTGCGCCGCAGCATGAGCCGGGTGAACTTCAGCAGGTCGTGGGTGACCAGGTCGAGTTCGAGACCGTCCTGCTCCCACATGCGGGTCTGGGTCTCCTCGCCCTCCCGCAGCCCGATCAGGTCGGACAGCGGGAGGAGGTGGACACCGCGCAGGTCCACGTCGGAGTCGCGGGACGGGAAGCCGTACAGGTGCGCACCGGAGACGGTGGCGAACAGCAACGGGTGTCCCCGCTGGGCGAGGGCCGGGGTGAGTTCGGGCAGCCCGGCCCCGCGCAGACGTTCGGCGTGGATGGTCATTGCGCCATCCTTCCCGGAACGGCCGCCTCCGGGAAAGTCCTTATCCGTGGGGAGCCGGTCGGAACCGGCCGGACGGCCGGTCCGGTACGGGACGCGGACCGGCGCCGCCGGCGGGGACCGGACGGCTCAGAGGTCGACCTCGCGCATCAGCATGCCCACCTCGGTGTTGGTCAGCCGCCGCAGCCAGCCCGACTTCTGGTCGCCGAGCGCGATCGGGCCGAAACTGGTGCGGACCAGCTTGTCGACCGGGAAGCCCGCCTCTGCGAGCATGCGGCGCACGATGTGCTTGCGGCCCTCGTGCAGGGTGACCTCGACGAGGTAGTTCTTGCCCGTCTGCTGCACGACGCGGAAGCTGTCGGCGCGGGCGTAGCCGTCCTCCAGCTGGATGCCGTTCTTCAGCTGCTTGCCGATGTCGCGCGGCAGCACACCGCTGATCGCGGCGAGGTAGGTCTTCTGCACGCCGTAGCGGGGGTGGGTGAGACGGTGGGCCAGCTCGCCGTGGTTGGTGAGCAGGATGATGCCCTCGGTCTCGGTGTCCAGCCGCCCGACGTGGAAGAGCCGCGTCTCGCGGTTGGTGACGTAGTCGCCGAGGCACTGGCGGCCCTCGGGGTCCTCCATCGTGGACACCACGCCGGCCGGCTTGTTCAGGGCGAAGAACAGGTACGACTGCGTGGCGACGGTCAGCCCGTCGACGCGCACCTCGTCCTTGTCGGGGTTCACCCGCAGGCCCTGCTCGGTGACGATCTTGCCGTTCACCTCGACCCGGCGCTGCTCGATCAGCTCCTCGCACGCACGGCGCGAACCCATGCCCGCCCGGGCCAGCACCTTCTGCAGGCGCTCGCCCTCCTGCTCGGCGCCGGGGAAGGTCTTGGGCAGGTTCAGCCTGGGCTTGCTGTGCCGCTCGCGGTTGCGCTCCTCGATCTGGGCGTCCAGCTCGCGCGGGCGCGCGGGGGCGGACTTGCGGGGCTTGCCGGACGCGCCGCCCGGCTTGCCGCCGGTACCGCGCCTGGCACCCCCGCCCGCTCCGCCGGGCCCGCCGGAGCTGCCGCCGACGTCGTAGCGGCGCTCCTCGGGACGGGGCCGGCCCGCGCGCTTCTGCTGGTCGCCGCGCTGTCCCCCGGTCCTCGACCGGGAGCTGCCCCCACCGGCACCCCGGGTATTCCGGTTGCCGTCACTGTTCCTGCCGCTGCCGCTACTGCTTCGCATCAACTATCCGTCGTCGAGTCCGGGTCGAATGAGGGGACGCCCTCCAGGGAGTCCGCCTCGACGGCGTCCGCCTCCGGGAGGAACGGGGCGAGCTCGGGCAACTCGTCCAGGCCGCGCAGGCCCATCCGCTCCAGGAAGTAGTTCGTCGTCCTGTACAGGATCGCACCTGTCTCGGCTTCCGTCCCACACTCCTCCACCAGACCCCGCTGCAGGAGGGTGCGCATCACGCCGTCGCAGTTGACCCCGCGCACCGCGGAGACCCGGGACCGGCTGACCGGCTGCCGGTACGCGACGACCGCCAGCGTCTCCAGCGCGGCCTGGGTGAGCCGGGCCTGCTGGCCGTCCAGGACGAACTTCTCGACGGCCGCGGCGTAGGCGGGCCGGGTGTAGAAGCGCCAGCCGCCCGCGATCAGGCGCAGGTCGAAGCCACGGCCCTGCGCGGCGTACTCCTGCGCGAGGTCGTGGAGAGCGGTGGCGATCTCCCGGCGCGGGCGCTCCAGCACCTTGGACAGGGTCTCCTCGGTGACGGGCTCGTCCACGACCATCAGGACCGCCTCCAGGGCGGGCCGCAGCTCCAGCTCCGCCACGGACAGCAGCCCCGCGGGGGCGCCCTCGGCCGCCTCGCCGGTCCGCTCGATCACCTCGGCCTCGGATGCCACCTCGGCCACCCCGGTCGTCTCCGTCACGTCAGCCGTCCTTCCCGTCCTTCGCCGCGGCGGGCACCTGGTCGAATTCGTCGGTGACGAGCGGCTGGTCCGGTGCCCTCTCGCCGCCCGTCCAGCGGACCTGGAGCGTACCCAGGGCCTCCTCCTGGTCGAGCGCGACCGCCTTCTCCCGGTACAGCTCCAGCAGGGCCAGGAAGCGCGCCACGACCGTCAGGGTGTCAGGGGCGTCGAAGGTCAGCTCCCGGAAACTCACCTCGCCGCGCTCGCGCAGCATCGCGATGACGTGCTCGGCCTGCTCGCGCACGCTCACCAGCGGCGCGTGGATGTGGTCCACGTACACCTGCGGCTTCGGCTTCGGCTGCATCGCCTTGACGGCGAGCTGCGCGAAGCGTTCCGGCCCGATGCTCAGCACCACCTCGGGCAGCAGCTCGGCGTGCTGCGGCTCCAGTCCCACGGTGCGGGGGTGGTGCAGCGCCTCGGCCTCCAGGCGTTCGGCGAAGATCGCGGCGATCTGCTTGTACGCGCGGTACTGGAGCAGCCGGGCGAACAGCAGGTCCCGGGCCTCCAGCAGGGCGAGGTCCTCCTCGTCCTCCACCTCGGCGGCGGGCAGCAGACGCGCGGCTTTCAGGTCCAGCAGCGTCGCCGCGACGACCAGGAACTCCGTGGTCTGGTCCAGGTCCCAGTCCGGTCCCATGGCGCGGATGTACGCCATGAACTCGTCCGTCACCTTGGACAGGGCGACCTCGGTGACGTCGAGCTTGTGCTTGGAGATCAGCTGCAGCAGCAGGTCGAAGGGGCCCTCGAAGTTCGCCAGCCGGACGGTGAACCGGCCGTCGTTCGCGGCGGCACCCTCCTCGTCGTCCGGCTCGCCGGCGGGCGGCGTCTCGCCGTCCGGCGCGGGAGCAGCCACGGGAGCGGGCGCCTTCTCGTCCCCCGCCTCCGCTGCGGGCGGCGGGTCCGCGACGAGCAGTTGCCCCCCGGGCTCGGGGGCGGCCTCCGCCACGACTTCGACGGCGGCGGGTGGCGGCGGCACCGCGGGCGCGGTGTGGCCGAACTCACTGCCCGCTTCGCCCGTGCCCGCGCCGGCCCCGGCCGTGGGCGGCACGGGGTTCGCGCCGGGGCCGCGGCCGAGGAGGCGGCGGGAGCGCTGCGGGCGGTCGGTGTCGTCGGGGGGCATGGGGGTCCAGGTGGTACTGACGGGGCCGTACGGAGGACGGCACCGTATCGCGCGGAGCGGGTCAGCGGCCGCGCAGGCGGCGTACGAGGATGCTCGCGTCGCCGCGGGACTCGAGGTCGGCCAGGACCACGGCCACCGCCTCGCGGACGATGCGCCCGCGGTCCACAGCGAGCCCGTGCTCGCCGCGCAGCACGAGGCGGGCGTGCTCGAGGTCCATGAGCTCCTCGGCGGAGACGTAGACGGTGATCTTCTCGTCGTGGCGCTCGCGCCCGCTGGGCCGCCTGGGGGCCCGTCCGGACTTGCGGCGCGGCTGTGGGGGCTGCGGCGGCTGCGGGGCCGCCTGGGGGCCCGTGGAGCCCGCTGCGGGGGCCTGCGGGCCGCGGCGTACGGGCGGACCGGACGGGCCCGCCTGCTCGGGGACGGAGCGGGCCGCGGGCGCGGTGCCGGGGACGGCGCCGGTCTCCCGGCCGCCGTGCTCGGCGGCCTCGGAGGGCGCCGCGGACTCGCTGACGGGCGCCTCCTCGGGCGCCGGTTCCCCGGAGGGGGCCGGCACGGGCCGCAGCGGGCGTTCGCCGGAGGCGCCGGAGTCCGTGCCCTGGCCGGCGCCCGTGCCCGCACCGGGGGTCTCGCCGTTGGCGTGCTGCCGCGGCGCCGGGGACTGGAGCCCCCGTCCCCCGGTGGTCCGGAACAGTTCGTCGGCCCCCGGGAGACTCACTCGGCGTGACACCGGGCGAGCACCTCCCTGGCGAGTTGGCGATAGGCGGCGGCGCCCACCGAGTTGGAGGCGTACGTGGTGATCGGCTCACCGGCGACCGTGGTCTCCGGGAAGCGGACGGTCCGTCCGATGACGGTGTGGAAGACGTGGTCGTCGAAGGCCTCGACGACACGCGCCAGCACTTCGCGGCTGTGCACGGTGCGCGAGTCGTACATCGTGGCGAGGATGCCGTCCAGCTCCAGCTCGGGGTTGAGCCGCTCCCTGACCTTCTCGATGGTCTCGGTGAGCAGCGCGACACCGCGCAGCGCGAAGAACTCGCACTCCAGCGGGACGATCACCTGGTGGGCCGCGGTCAGCGCGTTGACGGTCAGCAGGCCGAGCGACGGCTGGCAGTCGATGATGACGTAGTCGTAGTCGGGCAGCAGCGGCTTCAACGCGCGCTGCAGCGAGGACTCCCGGGCCACCTCGCTGACCAACTGGACTTCCGCGGCGGACAGATCGATGTTGCTGGGCAGCAGGTCCATGCCGGGCACCGCGGTCTTCAGCAGCACCTCGTCGGCCGAGAGCCCGCGCTCCATCAGCAAGTTGTAGACCGTGACGTCCAGTTCCATCGGGTTGACGCCGAGTCCGACGGAGAGCGCGCCCTGGGGGTCGAAGTCGACCAGGAGGACGCGACGGCCGTATTCGGCCAGCGCCGCACCGAGGTTGATGGTGGACGTCGTCTTGCCGACGCCGCCCTTCTGGTTGCACATGGCGATGATCTTCGCCGGGCCGTGGTCCGTCAGCGGCCCGGGAATCGGGAAGTACGGCAACGGGCGGCCGGTGGGGCCCACGCGCTCGCGGCGCTGGCGCGCCGCGTCGGGCGCGAGTGTGGCCGCGTACTCGGGATCGGGTTCGTACTCCGCGTCGGGGTCGTAGAACTGACCGTCCTGGAGCTCTTCTTCGTAGTGCGCCATGGGGTTCGCGTAACGCGTCTCGTTGTCTGTCCCGGCTCTGCGCGCCTCGAACGTCCGGACGGCCACGGAGGCCACCGGTTCGAGCCGTGCGGAGCCCTCGGTCTGCACGGTCATTCCTGGCTGACCACCCCCGGGAGCAAATGTCGACTCATTCACAAGTCGTCTTACCTCCTTGGTGACCAGGAAACTTCTCAATAGGTCAGCGTTGCAGCATGCCGACGGTTGGCGACTCTATGGCGTGTCGGTGGTTCACAGCAACACAATCCACCGGACACGGCACGATGTGTCGGCAACCGAACGTCTCGCTGTCAAGGGTGTAACGACGACGCCGGGGATGTTTCGCAGGGGTACGAATCGGCAAAACAGTATGGTTCCACGCGAACGGCCGGGTCTTGTGACTCAAGACCCGGCCGTGCGTACCGGATTGGCGACAAGTTGACGCCGACGCCAAATATCGATCAATCGATGAGGCGGCCGTCAGCCGAGGACGGTGGCGAGGTCCACCGCGTCCAGGCCGTGCGCCTCGGCGACCGGGCCGTAGACGACCTGGCCCTCGTGGGTGTTGAGGCCCTTGGCGAGCGAGGCGTCACGCCGCAGCGCCTCGCGCCAGCCGCCGCCTGCCAGCTCGACGATGTAGGGCAGCGTCGCGTTGGTCAGCGCGTAGGTGGAGGTGTTCGGCACCGCGCCCGGCATGTTGGCGACGCAGTAGAAGACCGAGTTGTGCACCGCGAAGGTCGGCTCGGCGTGCGTGGTGGGACGGGAGTCCTCGAAGCAACCACCCTGGTCGATGGCGATGTCGACGAGCACCGAGCCCGGCTTCATGCGGGAGACCAGCTCGTTGGTGACGAGCTTGGGGGCCTTGGCACCCGGGATCAGGACCGCGCCGATGACGAGGTCGGCGTCGAGGACCGCCTTCTCCAGCTCGAAGGCGTTGGAGACGATGGTCTGCACCTTTGTGCCGAAGATCTTGTCGGCCTCGCGCAGCTTGTTGATGTCCCGGTCGAGCAGGGTGACGTGGAAACCCATGCCGATGGCGATCTGCGCGGCGTTCCAGCCGGAGACGCCGCCGCCGATGACGACGGCCTTGGCCGGGGCCACACCCGGGACACCGCCGGGGAGCACCCCGCGGCCGCCCGCCGAGCGCATCAGGTGGTACGCGCCGACCTGCGGGGCGAGCCGGCCGGCCACCTCCGACATCGGGGCGAGCAGCGGCAGCTGGCGGTTGGCGAGCTCGACGGTCTCGTACGCGATCGCAGTGGTGCCGGACTCCAGCAGCGCGTCGGTGCACTCGCGGGACGCGGCCAGGTGCAGGTAGGTGAAGAGGGTCAGGTCCTTGCGGAGCCGGTGGTACTCCTCCGCGATCGGCTCCTTGACCTTCAGCACCAGGTCGGCGACGGCCCACACCTCGTCGGCGGTCGGGAGGATCGTCGCACCGGCGGAGACGTACTCCTCGTTAGGGATGGACGAGCCGACACCGGCGTCCTGCTCGACGAACACCTCGTGGCCGCCTCGGACGAGCTCGTGCACGCCGGCGGGGGTGATGGCCACGCGGAACTCGTTGTTCTTGACTTCGCGGGGGATGCCGACCTTCACGTCGATCACGGTCCTGTTCACGGGAGTGGAGGGTTTTGGCAGGTCTCCGGACATGTCACCCGATGACAGGGTACGTCGGACCTGACCGCGATGTGCTGCGGTGTGACCAAGTGTAGTGAAGGAATACTCGCTGTCCAGCCTTACAAAGTGACTACTTTCAGCGAAGGTATTGGCAGTTTCGTAGGTACGGTCCGCCTGCGGCGCGTTCTGAGAGCCCCCGATGGGCCCTTGGGCCCGGAAAACAGGGGCACTCAGTCCTCCTCGGGCTGCGGAATCTCCTCGGCGGGCAGCAGCAGGCGCGCCGCGGCGCGCTGCAACCGGGCGCCCGCCGGGTCCCCCAGCCGGTCCAGAGTGTCGGCCATGCGCAGCAGCACCGCGCCCTCCAGCCGCCGCTCCCCCGCCTGCCGGGCCCAGTACAGGGCGTCGCGGCAGGTCCGCAGGGCGTCCTCAGGGTGACCCGCGTACTCCTGGACCCGGGCCACCTCGCTGAGGGCGCGGGCCTGCGCGGGCAGGTCCTTCAGCCGGCGGTGGGCGGCGGCCGCCGCACGCCACTCGCGCAGCGCGTTGCCGTAGTGGGCGGCGTAGGTGAACAGGGCGCCGAGCCGGGAGTGCAGCCGCGCCTGGTGGATCAGCTCACCGCGGGCCTGCCGCAGGGCCAGCGCCCTGCCGTACCAGTCGGAGGCGCGCTGCGGGTCGTCCAGCTCCAGGTACGTCCCGGCGATGGCCTCCAGCGCGCGGCCCTCGGCGTCCCCGTCGTAGGCCTCCCGGGAGGCCACCAGCGCTCCTCGATAGCGGTCGAGGGCGTCGAGCGGGCGGGCCGCCTCCACGTCCAGGTCGCCGATGTTCAGCAGGGCCGCCGCCTTCTCGCGGTGCAGTCCGCGCCGCTCGGCGACGTCCAGCACCAGGTGGTGGAGCCGATAGCGCTCCGGCGCCGTCGCGCCGCCGTCGGGGTCCGCGGCGAGGGCGCGGACGAGCGCGGCCATGAGGCGGCGGGCCAGGGTGTCCAGTTCGCCGTCCGCCACCGCCAGCCGCGCGGCGGCCAGCAGCACCGGCAGCCGCGCCCGCAGCCATCCGGCCGCGACCGGACGGCTGGGGAAGCGCAGCGACGTGGGCAGCCCGTCCGGTTCCGTCTCGCCCTCCAGGCGCATCCGGCACGCGTGGAGCAGGCGTACCGTGCGCTCCAGCATCCGGGCGCGGGCGAGCTGCGTCTCGGACGGCTTGTCCGTGCTGTCCAGCAGCGCCCGCAGCGGCGGGGTCAGCCAGCCCGGCACGCGGTACTGCACCGGAAGGTCGCCGACCACCGGCTCGGGGTGCAGCAGCCCGCAGCCGGCCAGGTCCGCCAGCGTGGCCTGCGCGGCCTCGACCGAGCAGCCGCCCAGCGCCGAGGCGGTCTGCGCGTCGGTCAGGCCCGAGGGGGCCAGCGCGAGCAGCCGCAGCATCCGGGCCACGGCGGGGGAAAGGGCTCCGTACACGAATCGGAAGGCGCGCAGCAGCTCCGGCGCGGGGGTGGCGCGCGCGGTGGCCGCCGGGGTGGCGCTCCCCTTCCGCTCCCCCGCTCCGGGGCCGTCGGCGTCCCCAGTGTCGCCGTCCGCCTTCCTGGTCGGGCCGGCCGGGGTGCCCGCCCGGCGCAGCACACGCGCCTGCCCGTCCGCGGCCAGACCGCGCAGCGACTCGGGCAGCGGGCCGCTGCCCGTGCGGTGCCCGACGTCGGCGCGGAGTGTGCCGTTGCCCCGGGTGGCCGCGCCGCCCTCGGAGGCCGTGGGGGTGGCCGGCCCGGCGGCCTCGGCGGCCCCGGCTCGCAGCCTGCGGGTGGCCTCGGCGACGGAGGTGCGGGGATGGGCGGCGAGCCAGGCGGCGACGAGCCGGAGCGCCGCGGGGTGGCCGCCGCACTCCTGCGCGAGGCCCTCGGCGGCCCGGGGATCGTTGGTGATGCGCACCCGGCCCACGGCCTCGGCCAGCAGGTCGACGCACGCCACCGGGTCGAGCCCGCCCAGGGTGCACGGGCGTACGTCGTGGACACCGGGCAGCGGCCCCTCGGCCGTGGCGACCAGCAGATTCCCCGAGCCCTTGGGCATCAGGTCCAGCAGCTGCCGGGAGTCCACGACGTCGTCCAGGACGAGGACGGCCTTGCGCCCGTTCAGTGCGGTGCGCAGCGCGGCCAGCAGTTCCTCGTGCTCCGCGGCCGGCTCGACCTCGACGTCCATCGCACGCAGCAGGGCCCGGGCGGACTGCTCGGGCGGCACCGGCCGGCCGTCGTTCTCGCTGAGCCGAACGTAGAACTGGCCGCCGGGGTAGCGGTCGGCCACGTCGTGGGCGAGCCGGACGGCCAGCGCCGTACGTCCCGAGCCCGGCCGGCCGGCCACGAGGAGCACGCGGCTGCCGTCGGGCGTCTGGCCCCGCAGGGCCGCCAGGCCCGGCCGGTCGATGTCGGCGCGCAATTCCCCGAGCTCGCGGCGGCGGCCGACGAACCCCGGCGGGCCGGGGGGCAGCGTGCCATGTGCCGGGGTCTGTGACGCCGGCTCCCTCGGGCCGTCGTCAGAGGCCGCCGCCGATGCGTCGGCGTCCAGCACGTGCTCCGCCACGGGCCCACTCCCGTTCTCCTACGAACGGCAAGAGCCTAGTTCACGGCCGGGGTCCAACCCCCGTACGCGACGCGGCGGATCCGGCCAATGATCACCCTCTCGGACGATCGGATGGTCAGACCGAACAGGTCACGCGGAGAACGGTCGCGCGGGCCACTCGGCCTCGGCCGGACGCAGCGCCTCCAGGCCGTCCCCGGCCCGCGCGGCCTGCAGCGAGAGCACACCCACCACGAGGCAGTTGTTGTGCAGCTCCCCCGCGAGGACGCCACGGACCAGCTCGTCCACCGGGACCCGGGCGAACTCCATGTCGGCCTCTTCCTCCGACACCTCGAAGCGCTCGCCCTCCACGTCGGACAGACCGCGGGCCAGGAAGATCCGCACGGCCTCGTCGCAGCCGCCGGGCGTGGTGTACACGTCCGTGAGCACCCGCCAGTCCTCGGCCTTGACGTGCGCCTCCTCGTACAGCTCGCGCTGGGCGGCGTGCAGTGGGTTCTCGCCGGGTACGTCCAGCAGGCCGGCGGGAATCTCCCAGAGCTTCATCCGCACGGGGTGGCGGTACTGCTTGAGGACCAGGACCCGGTCCCGGTCGTCGAGGGCGAGCACGGCCACCGAGCCCGGGTGGACCTGGTAGTCGCGCCGGGCGACGCCGCCGTCGGGCATGACGACGTCATCGGTGCGGACGCTGGTCTTCTTCCCGGTGAAGGGGGTGGCGGTGGCGGTGACCCGCCACTCCTCGGGAGTGTCCTTCAGCATGCTGCCCTCCGTACGCGGTACCGGGCGGGCCGTTCGCCGACCCGCCCCCGCAACCGTATCGATCAACCCTTGAGGCGCTCGACGGCGGCCGCGACCAGGCCCACGAACAGGGGGTGCGGACGGGTCGGGCGGGACTTGAGCTCGGGGTGCGCCTGGGTGGCCACCAGGTACGGGTGCACCTCGCGCGGGTACTCCACGTACTCGACCAGCGTGTTGTCCGGGGAGGTCCCGGAGAACAGCAGCCCGGCCTTCTTCTCCAGCTCGCCGCGGTAGGCGTTGTTCACCTCGTAGCGGTGGCGGTGCCGCTCCTCGACGTAGGGCTCGCCGCCGTAGACCTCGCGGACGATGGAGCCCTCGGCGAGCTTGGCCGGGTACAGGCCCAGGCGCATCGTGCCGCCGAGGTCGCCCTGGCCGGCGACGATGTCGAGCTGCTCCGCCATGGTGGAGATGACCGGGTGCGCGGTCGCCGGGTCGAACTCGGTGGAGTTGGCGTCCGGGATGCCGGCCAGGCTGCGGGCCGCCTCGATGACCACGCACTGCAGGCCCAGGCACAGGCCCAGCAGCGGGATGCGGTTCTCGCGGGCGAAGGTGATCGCCGAGACCTTGCCCTCCACGCCGCGGTCGCCGAAGCCGCCGGGCACGCAGATCGCGTCCACGTCGCCGAGCTGGCGGGCCGCGCCGGCCGCGGTCTTGCAGTCGTCCGAGGTCACCCACTTGATGTTGACCTTGGCGTTGTTGGCGAAGCCGCCGGCGCGCAACGCCTCGGTCACCGACAGGTAGGCGTCCGGCAGGTCGATGTACTTGCCGACGAGGGCGACCTTCACCTCGTGCTCGGGCTGGTGGACCCGGCCCAGCAGGTCGTCCCACTGCGTCCAGTCGACGTCCCTGAAGGGCAGGTTCAGCTTGCGGACGACGTACGCGTCCAGGCCCTCGGTGTGCAGCACCTTGGGGATGTCGTAGATCGACGGGGCGTCGATTGCGGCGACCACGGCCTCCTCGTCGACATCGCACATCAGCGAGATCTTGCGCTTGATGGAGGTCGGCACGTCGCGGTCGGCGCGCAGCACGATCGCGTCGGGCTGGATGCCGATGCTGCGCAGCGCGGCCACGGAGTGCTGGGTCGGCTTGGTCTTCAGCTCGCCGGAGGGGCCGATGTACGGGAGCAGTGAGATGTGCATCACGAAGACGTTGTCCCGGCCGACCTCGTGCCGGATCTGCCGCACCGACTCCAGGAAGGGCAGCGACTCGATGTCGCCGACGGTGCCGCCGACCTCCGTGATCACCACGTCCACGTCCTCGGTCGCCATGCGCCGGATACGGGACTTGATCTCGTTGGTGATGTGCGGGATGACCTGGACGGTGTCGCCCAGGTACTCGCCGCGGCGCTCCTTGGCGATCACCGAGGAGTAGACCTGGCCGGTGGTGACGTTGGCCGAGCCGGCGAGGTTCACGTCCAGGAAGCGCTCGTAGTGGCCGATGTCCAGGTCGGTCTCGGCGCCGTCGTCCGTGACGAACACCTCACCGTGCTGGAAGGGGTTCATCGTGCCCGGGTCCACGTTGAGGTACGGGTCGAGCTTCTGCATGGTGACGCGCAGACCCCGGGCCTTGAGCAGTGCGCCGAGGCTCGACGCGGTCAGGCCCTTGCCGAGCGAGGAGGCGACACCCCCCGTGACGAAGAGGTGCTTGGTCGTCGTGGATTTGGGCGGCAGTGCCAACAGGGGGCTCCCGTGGTCGCGAGGTGGTGGTCGGGACGGCACCATGGTGATGAAGAGGGGTGTCGTCGCGGCGGTTCAGTGGTTCAGCCCACCGGCCCACGGGCTACCAGGGTATCAGTGACGCGCACCAGACGGCGCGGACGGCTCTCTGGCCAAAAACGCGGTCACCGGGAGTTTGGTACGACAAAATGCACCCGACCGGCCCAGCGGGGGCGGTCGTCGCTTCCGCACAGCCCGCATTGACGTCGTATCCTGCTCGGACACATCGATTCGATGCGAGTGAACCGGCACGGCACTACCCCGCCCGCTCCCGGGAAAGAGCTCGTCGACAGATCCACAGACCGCAATCACCGCCCCAGTCCCAAGGGGCGCCGCCGTCGTTCGACTGGGAGACCTACGTGGCCGGGCGTATCGAGGATTACGCACTCATCGGCGATATGCAGACCGCCGCCCTGGTGTGCCGGGACGGCACGGTCGACTGGCTGTGCCTGCCCCGCTTCGACTCCCCCGCGATCTTCGCGGGCCTGCTCGGCACGGAGGAGCACGGCTACTGGCGGCTCGGCCCCGCCCACGCGAACGGCACCCGCCCCCCGGCCGCCACCCGGCGCCGCTACCGGGGCGACTCCCTGGTGCTGGAGTCGGAGTGGGACACCCCGCGCGGCACGGTCCGTGTGATCGACTTCATGCCGCCGCGTGACGGCGCCCCCCAGCTGATCCGGATCGTCGAGGGCGTCAGCGGCCGGGTCCCGATGCGGTCCGCGCTGCGCATGCGCTTCAGCTACGGCTGGGTCGTGCCGTGGGTGCACAAGGTGGGCGAGCGCACCGTCGCCGTCGCCGGCCCGGACTCCGTCTGGCACGACACCGACGTCGAGACGTACGGCAAGGACCTCACCACCTACGCCGACTTCACGGTCTCGCCCGGCGACCGCATCGCCTTCACCATCAGCTGGCAGCCCTCGCACAAGGAGCCGCCCCCGCTCGCCGAGCCCGAGGCCTCTCTGGAGGCCACCGAGGACTTCTGGCGTGAGTGGGTCGCCCAGTGCACCTACCACGGCCCCTACCGGGACGCCGTGGTCCGCTCCCTGATCACGCTCAAGGCCCTGACGTACGGGCCGACCGGCGGCATCGTCGCCGCCCCCACCACCTCCCTGCCCGAGGACATCGGCGGCGTCCGCAACTGGGACTACCGCTTCACCTGGCTGCGCGACGCGGCGATCACCCTGTCCTCCCTGCTGCGCACCGGTTACCGCGACGAGGCCCGCGCCTGGCGCGAGTGGCTGCTGCGCGCGGTCGCCGGCGACCCCGAGAACCTGCAGATCATGTACGGCATCGCCGGTGAGCGCGAGCTCGGCGAGACCGAGCTGGACTGGCTGCCCGGCTACGAGGGCTCCATCCCGGTCCGGGTCGGCAACGGCGCGGCCCACCAGTTGCAGCTCGACGTCTACGGCGAGGTCACCGAGGCCCTGCACCTGGCGCACATGACCGGCCTGGCCCGCAACGACTACGCCTCGCTCCTGCAGATCCGGCTCATCCAGTACCTGGAGGACCACTGGGACGAGCCCGACGAGGGCATCTGGGAGGTCCGCGGCCCGCGCCGGCACTTCGTCCACTCCAAGGTCATGGCCTGGGTCGCCGTGGACCGCACCGTCAAGCTCATCGAGTCCGGTGAGGTCGACGGCCCGCTGGAGCGCTGGCGCGAGCTGCGCGACGAGATCCACCGCGATGTGTGCGAGAAGGGCTACGACAAGGAACGCAACACCTTCACGCAGTCCTACGGCTCGCGTGAGCTGGACGCCTCGCTGCTGCTCATCCCCCAGGTGGGCTTCCTGCCGCCGGACGACAAGCGCGTGATCGGCACCATCGAGGCGATCCAGCGGGAGCTGTCCACCGAGGACGGCTTCGTGCTGCGCTACCCGACCGACGCCCCGCCCGGCGGCGAGAACCTGGACGGCCTGCCCGGCGACGAGGGCGCCTTCCTCGCCTGCTCCTTCTGGCTCGCCGACGACCTCGCCATGATCGGCCGGGTCGACGAGGCCCGCAGGCTCTTCGAGAAGCTGCTCGCGCTCCGCAACGACCTCGGCCTGCTCGCCGAGGAGTGGGACCCGCGGCTGCAGCGGCAGGTCGGCAACTTCCCGCAGGCCTTCAGCCACGTGCCGCTCATCGACACGGCGCTGCGGCTCACCGCGAGCGGCGCCTACGGCGGCTGATCCCTGCCGCGGTCGCCCTCGGCGGCCTTCAGGACGACGTCAACTCGTCATAGATGCTGAGCACTTGGGCGACCGTGTCATCCTCGGTCGGCCAAGTGGCGGCCTGCACGGGACCGGCCGCGGCGAGCCACGCACGCCGCGCCGGGTCCGCCAGCAGGCGCGTGACGGTGTCGGCGAGCGTCTTCGGACTGCCGTACGGCACCAACACCGCTGCCTCGCCGACGAGTTCGGGCGTACCTCCGACGGAGGTCGCCACCAGCGGCGCCCCGGCGTGCAGCGCCTCCTGCGCGATCAGCGGCCGCGCCTCCCAGCGCGACGGCAGCACCACCACGTCGGCGGCGGTAAGGAGTTCGGGCACGTCGTCGCGGCGGCCGAGCAGCCGCACCGGGAGCTCCTCGGCGTCGATCCGCTCCTGGAGCTCCGCACGCAGCGAGCCCTCGCCCGCGACCACCAGCAACGGCGCCGGCTCGAGTCCCGCCCACCCGTGAGCCGCGTCCAGCAGCAGGTGATACCCCTTGCGCGGCTCCAGACGGCCCACCGCGAGCAGCAACGGCCGCTCCCCCAAGGCGAATTCGTCCCGGGTCTTCTGCCGGCGCCGCTCCGCCTCGGCCACGGCCTCCGGGGACGGCGGGACCCGTGGCGGCGCCGGCACTCCGATCGGCCCGAGCCGGGCGTCCCTGGCCCCGGCCGAACGGGCCCGGTCCACCAGGTCCGACGAGGCGCCGAGCACGACCTCCGCCGCCCGCGCCACCCGACGCTCCAGCAGCCGCAGCACCCGCCCCCGCGCTCCCTCCGCCAGCACCGCGCCGTGCCAGGTGACCACCAGCGGCGTACGGCGCCCGCTCAGCGCCATCGTGGCGAGTAGCCCGGCCCGCAGCCCGTGCGCGTGCACGACGTCCGCGCCGGCGCAGGCCGCCCGCAACGCCGTCACCACGGCCGCGTCCGCCCTCGGTTGCGCGCGCCGGGTGATCTCGACCGGGGCGAACCGCGCTCCCGCCGCCCCGAATCCGTACCGCTCGTCGGCCTCCGCCGGCCCGCAGACCGTCACCCGGACGCCGCGTGCCACCAAGCCGCCCGCCACGGAGGCGACATGGGCCCGCGCCGTCTCGCCCAGCACGTGGACGGCGTGCAGCTGCCCGTGCAAGGGACTCGGTGAACTGCTCACGCGTGGTCGGGCTCCTGACTCGGCGTCGTGCGGAGGGTGGTGGGTCTGCTGCCTCAAGGATGCCAGGCCGATAGGCCATCCAGGGAGCGATGCCCCACCCCCGCCCGGCCACACGTACGCGGGACCACCCTTACGAGTGCCCCCGGCTCCCCCATCACGCGCACCCGCACGACCGCCCGATGGCCGAACAACCGGCCCCCACCGCCCCGGCGCGGCAGCCGACGGCAACGCCACGGCCCAGCGCCGGACTCCCGCCTGCGGGCACGCGCCCTTGCACAGCACGAGAAGCCGGCACGACGTGACGTGACGCGACCGGCGACATCAACCGCCCGCCAAGCCGGCGGCCCGTGGGCCCACGGGCCTCCCGCCTGCGAAACGCCGAGCGGGCGGCGTCAGCGCGCTTCGCGGGCGGCGGCCAGCAGTTCCTCCGCGTGGGCGCGGCCGAGCTCCGAGTCCTCCAGCCCGGCGAGCATCCGGGACAGCTCCCGCACGCGTTCCTCACCCTCCAGCACGCGCACCCCGCTGCGCGTGACGGACCCGTCGTTCGTCTTCTCGACCAGCAGCTGCCGGTCCGCGAACGCGGCCACCTGGGGCAGGTGCGTGACGACCACGACCTGCGCGGTCCGCGCCAGGCGCGCCAGGCGCCGGCCGACCTCGACCGCCGCCTTGCCGCCGACGCCCGCGTCGACCTCGTCGAACAGGTACGTCGGCACCGGGTCCGACCCGGCGAAGACGACCTCGACGGCGAGCATCACGCGGGACAGCTCACCGCCGGACGCCCCTTTGGCGATCGGCCGGGCCGGGGCACCGGGGTGGGGTGCGAGCTGCAGCTCGACCTCGTCCGCGCCGGTCGCGCCGAAGGCGACCCGGCGGCCGCCGACCTCGATGCCCTCGGCGTCCTCCGTCTGCCGGAGGGCGACGCTGACACGGGCGTGCGGCATGGCGAGCTGCGCGAGCTCCGCCGTGACGGCCGCGGCGAAGCGTTCCGCCGCCTCCGTGCGGGCGTCGGTGAGGGCCTGGGCGAGGTCGCCGAGCTCGGCACGCAGCGCGTCGCGCTCCGCCGTGAGCTCCTCGATCCGCTCGTCGTCCCCCTCCAGTTCGCCCAGCCGGGCCGCGCCCTGCTCGGCCCACGCCAGGACGGCGTCGATGGTCTCCCCGTACTTGCGGGTCAGATGCGCGAGGACGGCCCGCCGCTCCTCCACGGCCGCCAGTCGCCGCGGATCGGCGTCCAGGTCGTCGGCGTACCCGGCGAGCTCGCCGGCGACGTCGCCGAGGAGGATGCCGATCTCGCCGATCCGGTCCGAGAGCGCGGCCAGCGCCGGGTCGTGTGAGCGGACGGCGTCCAGGGCGCGCTGGGCGCCGGCGGCGAGCATGCCCGCGTCGACGCCCTCCGGGTCCTCGGGGTTCCCCGCGAGCGCGGCGTGCGCCAGGGTCGCGGCCGACGCGAGCGCCTCGGCGTGGCCCAGCCGCTCCGCCTCGGCGGCCAGGTCGGCGTCCTCGCCCGGCAGGGGCTCGGCCGCGGCGACCTCCTCCAGGCCGAAGCGCAGCAGGTCCGCCTCCTGGGCCCGCTCGCGGGCCCGCGTGGTCAGCTCGTCCAGCTCACCCACGACCTCGCGCACACGCCGGTAGGCGGCCGCGTACTTGGCCAGCGGCACCGCGACGGCGTCGCCCGCGTACCGGTCCAGCGCCTCGCGCTGGCGGGCCGGACGCAGCAGGCCCTGCTGGTCGGTCTGGCCGTGGACGGCGACGAGCTCGTCCGCCAGCTCGCCCAGCAGCCCCACCGGGACCGAGCGCCCGCCCACGAAGGCCCTGGAGCGGCCCTCCGCCGAGACGGTACGGCTGATCAGCAGCGCGCCGTCGTCCAGCTCGGCGCCGGCCTCCTCGGCCCGTACGGCGGCGGGCGCGTCGGCGCCCAGCGTGATCCGCCCCTCGACGGACGCCGATTTCGTACCGATCCGGACCAGACCGGGATCGGCACGGCCGCCCAGCAGCAGCCCGAGGCTCGTGACGACCATGGTCTTGCCCGCGCCGGTCTCACCCGTCACCGCGGTGAAGCCGGGCGACAGCTCGACCACGGCGTCCTCGATGACTCCCAGCGACCGGATCCGCATTTCCTCCAACACGGATACGACCATACGAGGTTTGCGGGCCGCCGCGCGACGGGCCTCACCCCTGAGGGGAAACTCAGTGCGGCGCGCCCCGCCAGCCCGCCACCGGCAGCGCGAACTTCGCGACCAGCCGGTCGGTGAAAGAGGCGTGGTGGAGCCGCGCCAGCCGCACCGGCACCGCGCCCCGGCGGACCTCCACGCGGGCCCCGGCCGGCAGGTCCACCGAGCGCCGCCCGTCGCACCACAGCACGCCGTGCGGGGTCTTCGGCTGCACCTCCACCGCCAGGACCGACTTCGGGGACGTCACCAGCGGCTTCGCGAAGAGCGCGTGCGCGCTGATCGGCACCATCAGCAGCGCCTCGACCTCGGGCCAGACCACCGGCCCGCCGGCCGAGAAGGCGTACGCGGTCGACCCTGTCGGGGTCGCCATGACCACCCCGTCGCCGCCGAAGCGGGAGACCGGTCGGCCGTCCACCTCCGTGACGACCTCCAGAAGCCGCTCCCGCGCCTGCTTCTCCACCGACGCCTCGTTCAGCGCCCAGTCGGTGTGGACGACCTGGCCATCGTTGCGCACCAGAACGTCGATCGTCATGCGCTCCTCGACCTCGTAGTCGCGGGTGACCACCCGGTCGACGACCTTGTCCAGGTCGTCGCGCTCGGCCTCCGCGAGGAAGCCGACCCGGCCCAGGTTGACGCCGAGCATCGGCACCCCCGAGGCGCGCGCGAACTCCGCGCCGCGCAGCAGGGTGCCGTCCCCGCCCAGGACGACGATCAGCTCGCAGTCCGCGACGGTCTCCGGGCCGATCTCCTGCACCAGCTGAACCGCGCCGTTCCCGGGCAGCGTCAGCTCCTCGGCCTCCTCGGCCAGCACCCGTACGCCGATGTCGCAGCGCTTCAGGCCCTGCACCACCCGCTCGGCGCTGCGGATGGCCGCCGGCCGTCCGGTGTGGGCCAGCAGGAAGACGGTGCGGCGGGACGTCCCGTGCACATCGTGCGTCCCGTGCATCCCCTCGTGGGTCTCGTGCGTCTCGCTCAACGGGGTCCCTCCGCCACAGCGCGGTCGACATCCGCCGGGTCCAGCTCGGGCGCCCCGGCGCGCAGCCACAGAAAGTACTCCACATTCCCCGACGGTCCCGGCAACGGGCTCGCGGTCACGCCCAGCACCCCCAGTCCCAGTGCGGCCGCCTGTCCGGCGACCTGTCGTACGGCCTCGGCGCGCAGCTGAGGGCTGCGGACGACACCGCCGCTGCCCAGTCGGTCCTTGCCCACCTCGAACTGCGGCTTGACCATCAGGACCAGGTCCGCGTCGGGCGCGGCACAGCGTACGAGGGCGGGCAGGACGAGCCCGAGCGGGATGAAGGACAGGTCGCCGACGACCAGGTCCACCGGCTTGTTGTCGATCTGCTCGAGCGTCAACTCGCGCACGTTGGTACGGTCCTTCACGGTGACGCGTTCATCACTCTGCAGCGACCAGGCGAGCTGCCCGTAGCCGACGTCGACGGCGACGACGTGCGCCGCGCCGTTGCGGAGCAGGACGTCGGTGAAGCCGCCCGTGGACGCCCCGGCGTCCAGCGCGCGGCGCCCCTCCACCAGCAGCCCGCCGGGCACGAACGCCGCCAGCGCCCCGGCCAGCTTGTGCCCGCCGCGGGAGACGTAGTCCGGGTCCGAGTCGTCCTTGGCCACGACGACCGCGGCACTGGTCTCCACCTGCGTGGCGGCCTTGGTCGCGGTCGTCCCGCCCACGGTCACCCGGCCGGCGGCGATCAGTTGCCCGGCGTGCTCCCGCGAGCGGGCCAGGTTCCGGCGCACCAGCTCGGCGTCGAGTCGGCGTCGTGCCACGTGAGGTTCAGCTCCTGTTGTCGTCGTCGAGTCTCGTGAGCGTGTCGCGCAGCCCACGGTGTACATCCTCGTACACCTCGACGTGGTCCTCGGTGGGAAGCAGGTCGGCATCCTGCAGGCGGACAAGGACAGCGTCCACCTCGGTATTCCCCGTGGCGTCCAGCACGACGCCCAGCGGACGCGGCCCCGCGTCGGCGACCGCCTCCGCCGCGGCCTCGGCCTCGGCCGCGGCCTCCGGTGCGGGAGCGGCTGCCACGCCCTCGGGGCCGGGCTCAGTCACGTCCCTTCGCCTCCTGCGTGCGGGCCGCCGTCTTCTTGGCGGTCGTGGTCTTCTTCGCGGCCGTCGTCTTCTTCGCCGGGGCCGCGCTCTTCGCGGTCGCGGTCCGAGCGGCCGGGGCGGCCTTCTTCGCCGCGGTGGCCTTCTTCACCGGGGCGGTGGTGGTCTTCCCGGCCGGGGCGGTGGCCTTCTTCGCCGGGGCCGGGCTCTTCTTGGCGGGGGCGGTGGCGGTCTTCCCGGCCGGGACGGTCTTCTTGGTGGCGGTCGCCTTCTTGGCCGGGGCCGCCTTCTTGGCCGGGGCCGCCTTCTTGGCCGGGGCCGCCTTCTTGGCGGCGGGCGCCTTCGCCGGGGCCGCGTTCTCCCGCGCGACCGGCACGGCGGCCGCGCCCGTGCTCTTGCCGGACTCCGGAACCACAGGGGCCTCAGGCGTCGCGGCAGACTCCGCCGGCGCGGCCTTCTTTGCGGGCCCTGCCTCGGCCACATGCGCCACGGGCGGCTGCGGCGGCACATACACGCCGGGTTCCGGCTCCTCGTCCGCCAGGCCGGCCCCGGCCGGCTCCCGGTCGTGGTCCTCCAGGTTGCGGATGCGGCGTTCCAGGGCCTCCAGGACGACACCGACCTTGGTGACCTCGTCCGCGAGCCGCCCGACCCGGCTCATCGCCTTGTCGATCTCCTCGCGGATGAGACCCACGAGCAGGTCGCGGTTGGCCCGTCCCGACGCCATCAGCTCGTCCGCGAGCGTCTGCACCTCAGGCGGGATCCGCTCGCCGATGCTCCGCTGGACCGCGTCAACATCTATCCCGGTCTGGTCGAGCAGTTCCTTGGCCACCCCGACCGCCCGTCGCCGGGTGGCCTCGGTCAGGCCGCCCGCGATCTGCAGACAGGTCCGCAACGCGTCCCGCATACGCCTCACTCCTCGCCTTCGCCAGTTCCCCAGACTTCCTCGGTCACGACGCTACCGCCTATGGCGCCGCATCTTCCCGAGGGTCCGCTGCGGTACGGTCGATCACCACCAGCACGAGCCGACGTCCGAACGGGAGACGCACAGCCCATGGCGACCATCGAGGAGTGCCGCAGCGCGCTCGAGCGGCTGTCCGAGAACCTCGCCAGGACCGAGGGCGACCTGCGGAGCGCAGCCGCGCTCGACCGCTCGCTGAGCTGCCGCATCACCGATCTCGACGTCACCTTCGTGGGGCGCCTGGTGGACGGCAGCATCCAGGACGTGGTCACCGTGCAGGGCCCGCCGACCGAGCGCGCCGAGATAAGGCTCACCATGGCCGGTGACGACCTTGTCGCGCTCGTCGACGGCAAGCTGCACTTCGCGAAGGCGTGGGGCAGCGGCAGAGTCAGGCTGGAAGCCGGTCTGCGCGACCTGCTGCGGCTGCGCAAGCTCCTCTAGCCCTAGCCCTAGCTCTAGCTAGAGCGCCTCCAGCCCCATCCCCAGCCGGTCCAGCGCCTTCCCCGCGTCCAGGTCGCAGGAGCCGTCCCCGGCCCACGTCCAGGCGGCCGCGCACAGCGCCCGCAGGCCGTCCATCGGCTCGCCGTCGCCGTCCAGCAGCAGCACCCCGTCGCCCACCGTGGCGGTCCAGCCCCCGCAGCGGTACGCGCCCTCGCCGGCGTCCGTGACCCCGGGCTGCGGGATGAGCAGCCCGCGCAGGTCGGCGTCCACGTAGGTGGGCCGGTGCCCGGGCGGCGCGGCGAGCAGCAGCGCGGGGGTGGTGACCCCGGTGAGCACCAGCAGCGAGTCGACGCCGCCCGCGTAGGCGCCCTCGATGTCCGTGTCGAGCCGGTCGCCGACCACCAGCGGCCGCCGTGCGCCGGTCCTGATGACCGTCTCGCGGTGCATGGGCGGCAGCGGCTTGCCCGCGATCTGCGGGTCGCCGCCGGTCGCGATCCGGACGACCTCGACGAGCGCTCCGTTCCCGGGGGCCGTGCCCCGGGCGGTCGGGATGGTCAGGTCGGTGTTGGACGCGAACCACGGCACACCGCGGTTGACCGCGTACGCCGCCTCGGCGAGCTGCTCCCAGCCGACCTCGGGCGAGTAGCCCTGTACGACCGCGGCGGGGTCGTCGTCGGCCGAGGCGACCGGCTGGAGGCCGCGTTCGCGCAACGCCTCCACGAGCCCCTCGCCGCCGATCGCGAGCACCCGCGCACCCGCCGGGACCTGATCCGCGATCAGCCGGGCCACCGCCTGGGCGGAGGTGACGACCTCGCCCGCCTCGGCCGGGACGCCGAGCCGGGTCAGGTGCTTCGCGACGGCCTGCGGGGTGCGGGCGGCGTTGTTGGTCACGTACGCGAGCCGCATGCCGTGCGCCCGCGCCGAGCCGAGTGACTCGACGGCGTGCGCGATCGCGTCACCACCCGCATAGACCACGCCGTCGAGGTCGAGCAGGGCCGTGTCGTATGCCTGGTCAAGAGGCCTTTCGCTGCCGGCCGGGCCGGTCCGGTGGGTCATGGGGTGGTCGCTCCTCGTATGTCGTCGATCACTCGGCACACTTCGTGGACATGACCCGCGTAGCATGCCCGGATGAGCAATTCCGGACCCGCTGTGCGGGGCTTGCGGCTGGCGCCGTTCCGCGCGCTGCGCTATGTCCCCGAGCGGGTCGGCAGCCTGGCCGCGGTCACCTCGCCACCGTACGACGTCGTCGTCCGGCCCGAGGGACAGCGGCACCTGGAGACAGCCGACCCGCACAATGTCGTGCGGCTCATCCTGCCCACCGCCGAGCCCCCGGACGGCCGGCACCGCAAGGCAGCCTGGGCGCTGTTCCAATGGCAGGAGGAGGGGGTCCTGGCCCTCGACCCCAAGCCCGCCCTGTACGTGTACGAGCAGCGCGAGGGCGATCAGGTCCAGCGCGGCCTCATCGGTGCCCTGCGGCTGACCCCGCCCGAGGAGCGGATCGTCCTGCCGCACGAGGACGTGATGCCCGGCCCGGTCGCCGACCGCGCCGCCCTCATGCGCGCCACGGCCGCCAACCTGGAGCCGCTCCTGCTGGCGTACCGGGGCGACGACGGGGAGGCGGCCGAGGTCGTCGAACGCACCGTCGCGGGCCCGCCCTTGCTGGCCACGACGACCGAGGACGGCATCCACCACCGTCTATGGGCGATCACCGACCCGCGGGCGATCGCTGCGGTCGACGCCGACCTGTCCCGGCACCAGGCCGTCATCGCCGACGGCCACCACCGCTGGGCCACGTACCTGCTGCTGCAGGCCGAGCACGAGGCCCCCAGCCCCTGGGACTACGGCCTGGTGCTGCTCGTCGACACCGCCCGCTACCCGCTGCGGGTCCGCGCCATCCACCGCGTGCTGCCGCAGCTGCCCGTCGCGCGGGCCGTCGAGGCGGCCCGTCACGCCTTCCGCGTACAGGAGCTGCCCGGGCCCCTGCCGGAGGCCCTGGCCGCTCTGGAGGACGCGGCGGCCGTGGGCAACGCGTTCCTGCTCACCGGCGACGGCCGCTTCCACCTCCTGGACCGCCCGGACCCCCAGGCCCTCGAGCGGGCCATCCCCCGGGACCGGCCCGAGGAGTGGCGGCAGCTGGACGCCACCGTGCTGCACAGCCTGCTCCTGGACCGGGTCTGGGAAGTGCCCGACGCCCCCGAGCACATCCACTACATCCACGACACTGAGGCCGCGGTCGAACACGCCGGGCAGTTCGGCGGCACGGCCGTGCTCATCCATCCGGTGCGCGAGAGCGTCGTGCACGACCTCGCCAAGCAGGGCGTGACGATGCCGCGCAAGTCGACCTCCTTCGGCCCCAAGCCGGCGACCGGTCTGGTGCTGCGCAGCCTGGAACTCGACGGCACGCCCGGCTGACCCGGTGGAACGCGAAGGGCGGCATCCGCACGACGCGGATGCCGCCCTTCGCTTCGACGATCAGTCCTCGGTGCCCTTGGCGGGCTCCTTGAACGGGTCGTCGAGGAACGCCGTCGGGTCGGCCTCGTCGGTCAGGTCGACGTCCGGCTCCCCGCCGTCACCGGCCGCGCCGACCTTGTCGTCCTCGTCCTCGTCGGAGGCCTCTGCGTCGTCGTCCGCGTCGTCGTCCGCGTCCTCGTCGCGAACCTCCGCGCCGGGCGCCCCGGCCCCTGCGTCCTCGTCGGCTGCCTCGTCCAGCGCGTCCACGAAGGCCACGCCGTCCAGCTGCGCCAGCCGGTCGGAGGCGTCCGTGCTGCCGTTCTGGTCGGCCTCCAGCGACTTGGCGAACCACTCCCGGGCCTCGTCCTCACGGCCTGCCGCGAGCAGCGCGTCGGCGTACGCGTACCGCAGTCGCGCCGTCCACGGGTGCACGGCGTTGGACGCCAACTCCGGGCTCTGCAGGGTGACGACGGCGGCCTCGTTCTGGCCCATGTCGCGCCGGGCCCCGGCGGCCACCAGCCGCATCTCCACCTGGCCCGCGCGGTCCAGCTTGTGCACCTCCGGCGCGCCCGCCATCTCCAGCGCGCGCTCCGGACGGCCCATGCCACGCTCGCAGTCCGCCATGACCGGCCACAGGTCGACCGTGCCCGTCATGCGGCGGCAGGCGCGGAACTCCGCCAGCGCCTCGGCGTACCGCTCCGTGGCGTACGAGGCGAAGCCTGCCGCCTCACGCACGGCGGCCACACGGGACGCGAGTCGCAGCGCGACCCGGGAGTAGCCATAGGCCAGGTCCGGGTCCTCGTCCAGCAGCCGGGCCACCATGACGAGGTTGCGCGCCACGTCGTCGGCGAGCGTCTTCGGCAGGCTCATGAGCTCCTGACGGACGCTGGGGTCGATCTCCTGGCCCGTGACGTCGTCCGGGATCGGCAGCCGCCTGACGGGCTCCCGCTCCTCGCGGCGCTCGTCACGGCCCCGGGTGTTCTCGAACCGCCCACGCCCCTGCACGTACGGCCGCCGGCCTCCGCCGCCCTGACCCCGCTCGTCCTCACGGCGCGGCCCACGGGGCCGCTCGTCCCGGCGGTCGTCGCGACGGTAGGCGCCACGGTCGTCGTCGCGGCGCGGCCCACGGGGCCGCTCGTCACGCCTGCCGTCCCGACGGTCCTCACGGGGGCGGTCGAAGCGCGGCCGGTCATCGCGGCGGAACCCACCGCGATCATCACGCGGACGATCCTCACGAGGACGGTCATAACGGGGCCGGTCGTCACGCCGGAACCCACCGCGATCGTCACGCCGATCATCACGCGGACGATCCTCACGAGGACGGTCATAACGGGGCCGGTCGTCACGCCGGAACCCACCCCGATCATCACGACGGTCATCACGACGGTCGTCACGCGGACGATCCTCACGAGGACGGTCATAGCGCGGCCGGTCGTCACGCCGGAACCCACCCCGATCATCACGACGGTCATCACGACGGTCGTCACGCGGACGATCCTCACGAGGACGGTCATAACGGGGCCGGTCATCGCGGCGGAACCCACCGCGATCATCACGCCGATCATCACGCGGACGATCCTCACGAGGACGGTCGTCACGACGGTAACCACCGCGATCGTCACGACGGTCATCGCGACCCCGGTCCTCGTACCGCCCACGCGGACGGTCGTCGCGGCGGTAACCGCCGCCGCCGGCCCGGTCGCCTTCGCGCCGGGGGCCGCCGCTGCGGTATCCACCCCGGTCGCCGCCCTGGCGCGGAGTGCGCCGCTCAGGCCGATCCGGCCGTTCCTCGGGCGAGTTGGACATCGACGTGACTCCTGTCGTTTGTGCTGCCGTAGTGCCAGTCTCTCGTACCAGTCCGCGAACTGCGCACCACGCTAAAAACAAAAGGACCCTCGGTCCCAGCGCTTTGGCCAGGACCGAGGGTCCGTAAAGATTGTTCGGCGGCGTCCTACTCTCCCACAGGGTCCCCCCTGCAGTACCATCGGCGCTGAAAGGCTTAGCTTCCGGGTTCGGAATGTAACCGGGCGTTTCCCTAACGCTATGACCACCGAAACACCATCGGGTGTTAGGCGAACAAGCACACTTTTCAGTTAAGTGACTGGTTCAACCGGTGCGACCGTTCGCAACCCGGGAACCAAACAGTGGACGCGAGCATCTGA
>NZ_JBYIQW010000065.1:0-37327 GCF_057707815.1 Actinacidiphila sp. bgisy160 | reverse complement strand
TGCGACAACGATCCTCAAGCTCACGCTGCTCTCCTACTGCTGCACGGGTACGTCAACTGCCCTTGTGAAGGCAGCATAGGCGCCATCGACGGCGGCTCCCCGCCGGGACGCACGGCGCTCCGGCAGAAATATTACTCGTCAGTACAGTCCTCGGCCGCCCGGTCGGCAAGAGGCGCGGAGTGTGACCTTGCCGACCCGGGGCCCGGTGCGGGAGTTCAGTGGCGCAGCGCGTTGTAGCGCCCGTGGTGGTAGAGCAGCGGGCGGGCCGCTTCGCCCTCGGGGGCGCCCGCCACGGCCTGGGCGACGACGATGCGGTGGTCACCGGCGGGTATGCGGGCCACCACGCGCGCGACCAGCCACGCCTGGACATCCTCCAAGAGCGGTACTCCATACGGGCCGGGTCCCCACGCGGTGGGCGGCGCGAAGCGGTCGGCGCCGCTGCGGGCGAAGGTGGCGGCGACCTCCTCCTGGTGCTCGCCGAGGATGTGGACGCCCACATGGGTGGCGTCCGCGATGGTGCGCCAGGCGGAGCCGGCGGTGCTGATCCCGAAGGACAGCAGGGGCGGCTCGGCGGAGACGGAGGTGAGGGAGGTGGCCGTGAACCCCGCGGGGCGGGTGCCGGCCGCGGTGACGACCGCGACCCCGGCGGCGTGCCGGCGGAAGACGGCGCGGAAGGAGGTCGAGTCGAACGAGTCGGTCACGGCGCACGGCGGGGGCAGGGGGACCGGCGCGGTTGCGGGGAGCGAGGTGGGCACGGCGCCCAGACAGGACGTTGCCGGCGTGCCGAGGCCGGGAGAGGTGGTCATGGAGTTGTCCTTCGTCGCGCTGTCGGGCCGGAGGGGTGCGGGGGCCTGGGCACTCAACGGCCGTGACAGCGGGCGCTCGCGTGCCGACCGAGGTCGACGTCGAAGCGGGAGTACAGAAGGAGGTCTCGCGACATAACGTCAGGCTGACGATCAGACCGGCGCCGCGTCAAGGGCGCCCCGGCATGTGGGACGGGGTCACAACACCGCCGGTCGCTCACACCGCCGCGCCGAGCGCCACGATGACGTCGGCCTTGCGCGGCGCGCCCGACGCCCGCCGCACCACGGTGCCGCGGGCGTCCAGGACGAGGACGGTGGGCGTCCTGACGATGCCGAGCCTGCGCACGAGGTCGAGGTGGGCCTCGGCGTCGATCTCCACGTGCCGCACCCCGTCGACCATGCCGGCCACCTCGCCGAGGGTGCGCCGGGTGGCCCGGCAGGGCGCGCAGAAGGCGGTGGAGAACTGGAGGAGCGTGGCCCGCTCGCCGAGTTCCGCGCCGATCTCACCCGCCGTCAGCTGCTGCTCCACGTCCTTGTCCCGCACTCGCAACCTTCCGTCCCTGCGCTTGTGGAGGATGCCGAAGATCCCCGCCGCCGCGAGTACGGCGACACACACCATCAGTCCCGTCAATTCCGTCCTCCCTGCCGGTGCAGCGTTCACAGGACCGCCATGATTCCCGGGGGTCCGGACGGTGCCCGTTCCGGAATCATGGCCCCCATGAGCCCTCACGTCATCGATGCCCGCGGACCGCGCTTCGGCGCAAGCCTGACCAGTGTCGTCCTGGCCGCCGTTCTCGTCACCGGCAGCGCCTGGCTGCTGGCCGTCCAGGCGCTGGTGTTCGCGGTGGGCGCCGCCGCCGGTGTGCGGAACTCACCGTACGGCCTGCTGTACCGGGTGGCGGTACGGCCCCGGCTGGGGCCGCCCACCGAGACCGAGGACCCGGCGCCGCCGCGCTTCGCGCAGGCGGTGGGGCTGGGGTTCGCGGTCGTCGGGCTCGCCGGCTACGCCACGGGGCTCGACTGGCTGGGCCTGGCGGCGACATCCTGCGCGCTCGCGGCGGCCTTCCTCAACGCGGCGTTCGGATACTGCCTCGGATGCGAGATGTACCTCCTGCTGCGTCGTACGACCGGGTGACGTGACGAGAATCTCGCCGCACGACGGGCACGCGGGATGACATGGCACCCGTTTACGGTGCACGATCAGCCGGCGGCCGGAAACCTACGGCCGCGTAACTTCCGCCGGGGGCCACCCCCTACGAAGAAGGGGCCCCAGCCATGGCCGAACTCGTCTACCCACCCGTCATCGGCTTCGCCCGCACCATGTTCAAGATGCAGGGGCTGCGCTTCGACATCTCCGGCACCGAGCACGTCCCGCGCAAGGGCGGCGCGTTGCTCGTCAGCAATCACATCGGCTACCTGGACTTCGTGTTCGCGGGGCTGGCGGCGCTCCCGGCGAAGCGGCTGGTGCGTTTCATGGCGAAGGAGTCGGTTTTCCGGCACAAGGTGTCGGGTCCGCTGATGCGGGCCATGAAGCACATCCCGGTGGACCGTTCGGAGGGCATGCACGCGTACAAGCACGCGCTGACGGCTCTGCGCTCGGGCGAGATCATCGGGGTCTTCCCCGAGGCGACCATCTCGCAGTCCTTCACTCTCAAGTCCTTCAAGTCCGGTGCCGCGCGCCTGGCGATGGAGGCCGGCGTACCGTTGCTGCCGGTCGCGCTGTGGGGCACCCAGCGACTGTGGACCAAGGGCCAGCCGCGCCAGCTGGGCCGCAACGGCTTCCCCATCACCATCCGGGTGGGCGAGCAGATGACGCCGCACGCGGACGAGAAGCCGGGCGCGCTGACCCGGCGGCTGCGGCTGCGCGTTCAGGAGCTGCTGGAGGACGCGCAGCGCGCGTACACCGGGCGCCCCTCGGGCCCGAACGACCACTGGTGGCTGCCCGCGCACCTGGGCGGCACCGCCCCCACCCCGGAGGACGTCGCCGCCCGGGAGCGCGCCGCCGCGGCGGAGTGACCACGAGCCGCGCCGGACCACATGCTCCGTGGGTGGGCGGCCGGTTCCTCGCCGGCTGTCCGCACCAGGATCGTGCCGCGCCGCGAGGTCATCGGCTCATGGGTCCGGTAGGTCGGTGGGCAGCAGCCACCACAGGTGCGTCCGGTCGACTGCCTGCCGCAGGGCGGTGAGGACGGCGGGCGGCGGGGTGGCGTACAGACCGGGGCAGTCGCGTTCGCCGAGTCCGGGGCGGGGCACCCAGGCCAGTCGTTCCTCCCGGAGGGAGAAACGGGCGTCGACACCGGGCTTGTTGCCGCGCGGGTCCTGCCGGGCCCAGCGGTCGTGCCCGGGCAGTTTGAGGGCGACGAGCCCGTGGAGGACGGGGTCTGCGCCGTCGTCGGTGAGTGTCTGGTAGCACAGCCCCGCGGGGATGCCCTCGGCGCGCAGCAGCGCGGTCAGGGCGTGGGCCTTGGCGTGGCAGATGCCGGTGCGCTGTTCCAGGACGTCCGAGGCGCGCCAGGTGACGCGTGGGTCCCCGTAGTCGGCGGAGTGCGGGATGGCGTCGCGGACGAAGGTGTAGGCCGCTTCGGCATAGTCATGCGGATCGGGAGCCTCCGCCCGCAGCCGGGCGGCGGTCGCCCGGACCAGCGGGTGGTCGTGGTCGATCACCTCGTCCGCTGCGAGGAAGGCGGTCGCGTCCGCCGCCTGGGGTACCGGCTCCATGTGGCGGATACTAGGAATACGCGCAGCGATTCGGCAAATGACTTTTCCGTAGGCAGCATATCCATGCAGCACGGGGGGTGGCCGTCGTGGCCCGAGCACCCAGACGTCCCGCGCGAGCGGCAATCCTGGTCGTGCTGGCGGTGTTCACCGTGTTCCTGGTCAGCCGTGGCTGCGGCGGCCCCGAGCGGACGCCCGGCGGGCCGCCCCCCGCCACGGGTTCGGCCCCCGATACCACCACGGTCGCGCGGTCGCCCTTCACCGGACTGCCCGAACGCGCCGAAGGCCCCGTGCTCGCGGTGAAGATCGACAACGTGGGGGCCGCCCGCCCGCACACCGGACTGGACCGGGCCGACCTGGTCTACGTGGAGCAGGTGGAGTCCGGGCTCACCCGACTGCTCGCCGTCTTCTCCTCCCAACTGCCCGACCGGGTCGCACCGGTGCGCAGCGCACGCGAGTCGGACCTGGAACTGCTGCGCCAGTTCGGCCGCCCGGCCCTCGCCTTCTCCGGGGCGCAGACCGGGCTGCTGCCGCTGGTCGCGGCGGCGCCGGTGCACGACGTCTCCCCCGCCCACGCCCCCGGCGCCTACGGGCGCGACGGCTCGCGCCCCGCCCCGCACAACCTGTACGCCGCCCCGGAACGGCTGCTCGCGGCTGCACCTGACGCCTCCACCGCACGGGACATAGGCTTCCGTTTTGGTGCCGCACCGCCCGGCGGCACTCCCGAGCGCGACCGCACCGTCCGCTACCCCAATGGCTCGGTGGGCCTGCACTGGTCGGCCGACCGCGGCAGCTGGCTGGTCTCGTTCGACGGCGACCCGGCCACCACGACCGCCGGCGGCAGGCTCGGCGCGCCGACGGTGGTCGTCCAGTACGTCACGGTCCGCCCCTCCGACTTCCACGACCGGTGGGGGAACACCTCCCCGTACAGCGAGACCGTGGGCGCCGGGCGCGCGGTGGTGCTGCGCGACGGCAAGGCGTACGACGCCCGCTGGTCACGACCCGACGCGGCCGGGGGCACACACTTCACCACCCCCGACGGGCAGCCGGTGAACTTCGCCCGCGGCCAGGTCTGGATCGTGCTGGCGCCGCTGCCCCGGTGAGCTCACGCTATGGCGCCGTCCGCCGCGGGGGGATCCGGGGCGACCGGCGCGGCCAGCGCGGAGGCCAGGTCGTCGTGAACGGTGAAGACCCGGATCGTCCGGGTGAGCCGCAACAGCCGCAGCACGCAGGGGCTGTCGGTGACGATCCCGAACCGGCCGCCGCGGTCCAGGGTCCGCTTGCGCGCCCGGATGAGCACCGACAGACCGCTGCAGTCGATGAAGCTCACCCCGCGCAGGTCCACGACGACGTCGGGCCCCGGCCCGGCGGTGACCGCGTCCAGACGCGCGACCGCCCGCACGCCGGCGGACAGGTCGAGCTCCCCCGTCAGTTCCACCACGGTCGTGCCGCCGGCCGTCCACTGCCGCACCCCGAAGTCATGCTCGTCGTCGAACATGCCCGGCCCTCCGACTGCCGCTGCCTGCTGGGCCCTTGACGCGACGTGTGCGCCGCGCGCGGCGAACGCACCACGCACAGCGTCGCGTGTACGGAATACCCCCTGCCGTACGGGGCGTCAACACAACGGACTAAACAGACAGGACGACCAGGTCCCGGGAGGTCTGGTTGAGCCGCTCCCCGCCCTCGGGCGTGCAGACGGCGATGTCCTCGATACGGGCGCCGAAGCGGTCCGGGAGGTAGATCCCGGGCTCGACGGAGAAGGCCATGCCCGGCTCCAGCGGCCGGGAACTGCCCGCGACGATGTACGGCTCCTCGTGCGTCTCCAGCCCGATGCCGTGCCCGGTGCGGTGGATGAAGTGCTCTCCGTAGCCGGCCTCGGCGATGATGTCGCGCCCGACCGCGTCCAGTTCCTCCGCGGTGATCCCGGGGCGGACCGCATCGGTCTGGGCGTGCTGCGCACGCCGCAGCACCTCGTACATCTCGCGGAACTCGGCGGCCGGTTCACCGACCGCGTAGGTGCGGGTGGAGTCGGAGCAGTAGCCCTCCTGCGTGGTGCCGCCGATGTCGACCACGACCGGGTCGCCGGCGCGGATCACCCGGTCCGAGACCTCGTGGTGGGGGCTGGCGCCGTTCGGGCCCGAGGCGACGATGACGAAGTCGACGGTGGTGTGGCCCGCTGCGATGACGGCGTCGGCCACGTCCCGGGCGACCTCGCGCTCGGTACGCCCGGCCCTGAGCCACTCACCGATGCGACGGTGCACCCGGTCGATGGCGCCCGCGGCCCGGCGCAGCGCCTCGGTCTCCGCGGGCGACTTGCGCATCCGCAGTTCGCGCAGCACATCGCCGGCCAGGCTCTGCTCGGCGCCGGGGAGGGCCGCACGGAAGGCGAGCACCTTCTCGGCCCACATGTGGTTGTCGACGGCCACCCGCACGGCCCCCCGCGGCAGCCGGCCGGCGACCAGGGCGTACGGGTCCTCGGTCTCGCCCCAGCCGACGATGTCGACGCCGAGCGCGCCGAGCGGGGATGCCTCGGCGCCGGGCTTCTCCAGGTGGGGCACGACGAGGAAGGGGTCGCCGAGCACCGGCAGCGCCAGGCACACCAGGCGCTCGGTGAGATGGGCGTGGTATCCGGTGAGGTAGCGCAGATCGGGGCCCGGAGAGACGAGCAGCGCGTCGAGTCCCGCGTCGGCGGCGGACTTGCGGGCGAGTTCGAGTCGCTCCGGGGGGTACAGGGATGCGGCAGAGTCGGTCACGACTCTTACCGTAGACGCCCCTGGCACCTGCCGCAGTCGCTCGCGTCGGCGCAGGTCGTAGGCTGGCCCCGATGGATCACCACACCACCCCCGGCGCGCTCGGCGTGCTCGCCGCCCGGTTGCGCGCCCTTCCGCCGTCCTGCGGGCCCGTGCGGCTCGTCGCCGTGGACGGCCACGCCGGATCCGGCAAGACGACGTTCGCCGCCGCGCTGGCCTCCGCGCTGGACGGCGCTCCCGTCGTCCACCTCGACGACCTGGCCACGCACGAGGAGCTGTTCGAGTGGACCGGGCGGCTGCGCGAGCAGGTGCTGGAGCCGCTGCGCCGCGGTCGCACCGCCCGGCCCGCGAAGTACGACTGGGTGGACCGGCGGTTCGCGACCACCCTGGAGGTGCCGCCGGCGCCCGTGGTCCTGCTGGAGGGTGTGGGGGCGGGCCGCCGCGAGCTGCGTCCGTGGCTGGCGAGCCTGCTCTGGCTCGAGGTGTCCCGGGAGACGGCACGCGAGCGCGGCGAGAGGCGGGACGGCCCCGCCCTGGCCGGATTCTGGGCCGGCTGGATGCGGGCGCAGGACGCGCACTTCCTCGCCGACCCCTCCCGGCCCTTCGCGGATCTCCTGGTCCGGCAGCGTCCGGACGGTTACGAGGTGCGGGAACAGCCCATGGACAGCACCCCGGCCGACACCCTCCGTCACTGAACGTGACCGCTTGCAGCCGGGGCGCCGCACCCGTCCGACGGCCGCCGGAGCGGTGCCTGTGGGCGGCTTGACCCGGGGGCCGTACAGGACTTACGTTCTGAACGCGCGGTCATCGTCGACCGCACCTCAGGCGCGAAGCCCCCGGTTGTTCCCCCGTGACCGGGGGCTTCGTTCTGCCCGCAGCGGGTGACCCGGCCCCGTACGGCAGCCAATCACTCACCCAACGTCACCGTCCGCGTCGCTCTACGGCCCACCAGGCCCGCACGGGTACCATGCCAACGGGTGCGCCGCCCCGGGAAGGTGGCGCTCACCTGGCACCAACTACCGGTTCACGTAACCTGGTTGGAGCGGCGGACGGCGGGCGGCACCGGGGGAACGGCTGGTGGGGACCTGATGGACTTCGGCACAGAGCATTCTGGCGCCCCCGCCGATCTCGCCTGGATGCGGGCCGTCGAGGCCTACACCATGGGCGCCTATACGCAGGCCGAGGAGGAGTTCCGCGTCGCGGTCCGCCTCGATCCCGGCATGGCGGACGCCTGGCTCGGACTGCACGCGCTGCGGGCGGACACCTCCACCGCGCTGCTGCAGATGTACCGGCACCGCGACCGCTTCGGCGAGCAGCGCAGCGCGCACCGCCGCTCCATGAACTCCTGGTACTGGCTGGGGTGGTGGGTGCAGCCGGTGCTGGAGACCCGTCGCGACCTGCTGCTCGCGCACGCCTCCCACTGGCTCGACGGCCGCCACATCGCGGAGCTGGACCGGGCCCTGGCCGAGTGCCCGCCGATCGACACCGATCCGCACGTGCGTTTCCTGCACGCCTGCCGGGCCTATCTGGTCAAGGACTGGGACCAGTTGGTCCGCCACACCGAACCGCTCCTCGGCGACCAGGTCCTGGGCATCGAGGCGGGTCTGTTCGGCGGCATGGCCCGGGTCCGGCTGGAGCTGTACGGGCAGGCCGAGCCACTGCTGGCGACGGCGCTGATGCGCTGCCGCAGCGAACAGCCGCAGCGCAAGGAACTCCGTTACTGGCTCGCCCGCGCCTACGAGGGCACCGGCCGCACCGCCGCCGCGCTCCCGCTGTACCAGGCGGTGCACCGCGTGGACCCGGCGTTCATGGACACCGCCGCACGGCTCGCCGCGATCGACGAGTCCGACGGCCTCACCGACGGGCCGGCCGACCTGGCCCCGGTCACCCTGCAGGGCTACGGCCAGACCGGGTCCGACGCGCTGCCGCCCGACCCCGATCCGCTCGACGCGCGGGCCGGGGCGGCGGCGATGCCGGGCGGCCTCGGGGCGGGTTCGGTCCTGGACGACCCGCTGGGCGCGGTCGGCCCGATCGACGACGACATCCGGGAGAAGGCGATCCTGCCGGTCTCCCCCGTCCCGCCGCAGGTCCCGGTGACGGCCCCGGACCCGGTGCTGCTCTCCCAGGCTCTGGCCGAACTCGACCGCATGGTGGGCCTGGAGCCCGTCAAGCGCCAGGTGCGCGCGCTGTCCGCGCAGTTGCGGATGGCCCGGCTGCGCGCGGGACAGGGCCTGCCGGTGCAGCCACCCAAACGGCACTTCGTCTTCTCGGGCCCTTCCGGCACCGGCAAGACCACGGTGGCGCGCATCCTCGGCCGGGTCTTCTACGCCCTCGGTCTGCTGGGCGGCGACCACCTGGTCGAGGCCCAACGCGCCGACCTCGTCGGCGAGTTCCTGGGGCAGACGGCCGTCAAGGCCAACGAACTGATCGACTCCGCGCTCGGCGGGGTGCTCTTCGTCGACGAGGCGTACGCGCTGTCCAACTCCGGCTACAGCAAGGGCGACGCCTACGGCGACGAGGCGCTGCAGGTCCTGCTGAAGCGCGCGGAGGACAACCGCGACCGCCTGGTCGTCATCCTCGCCGGCTACCCCGAGGGCATGGACCGCCTGCTGGCGGCCAACCCCGGCCTCGGTTCCCGCTTCACCACCCGGGTCGACTTCCCCAGCTACCGGCCGCACGAGCTGACCAGCATCGGCGAGGTCCTCGCCGCCGACAACGGGGACCGCTGGGACGGCGAGGCCCTGGAGGAACTGCTCGCCATCAGCGGCCACGTCGTCGAGCAGGGCTGGATCGACGAGCTGGGCAACGGCCGCTTCCTGCGCACCCTGTACGAGAAGAGCTGTGCCTACCGCGACCTGCGGCTGTCCGGCTACGCGGGAGCGCCCTCCCGGGACGACCTGTCGACACTGCGGCTGCCCGACCTGATGCAGGCCTACGGCGAGGTGCTGTCGGGCCGCGGCCCCGGGCTGCCGCCGCCCGAGCCGCCGGAGTGAGCGACGTGAGCGGGGCCCGGGCCGTATGCGCGTATGCGGCCCGGGCCCCGCTCACATGGGTTCCGTCAGCCGGCCATCACACGCGACGGCCGGGCGACCTCGCCGGGCTCCGGGGCGGCCGTGGTGTCACCGGCCGCGACGGGCTCCGGGACCTCCCGGTGGGCCGGGTCGCGGACCTCGCCGACCAGCATCTCCAGCACGTCCTCCAGGGCGACCAGCCCCAGTACGCGCCCGCCGGAGTCCGCGACCGCCGCCAGGTGGGAAGCGGCCCGCCGCATCTGGGTGAGCGCGTCGTCCAGCGGCAGCTCCGCGCGGAGGGTGGCCATCGGCCGCCACAGTCGCGCCGGGACGGGCCGGCCGGTGTCCTCCAGGTCGAGGACGTCCTTCACATGGAGGTAGCCGAGGTAGGCACCATCCGGTCCGGCCACCGGGAAGCGCGAGTAGCCGGTGCGCACGGTCAGCTCCTCGACCTCGGCGGGGGTGACGGACGCGTCGACCGTCACCAGCTCCTCCGGGGACAGCAGGACGTCCGTGACCGGGCGGGTGCCCAGTTCCAGCGCGTCCTCCAGGCGCTCCTGGGCGTCGGGGTCCAGGAGTCCGGCCTGCCGGGCGTCCTCGACGAGCACGGTCAGCTCCTCGCTGGTGAAGACCGCGTCGATCTCGTCCTTGGGCTCGACCCGGAACAGCCGCAGCACGAGCTTGGCGCACCAGCCGAGCACCGCGATGACCGGCCGGAACAGCCGGGCGAAGCCGACCAGGCCGGGGCTGAGCCACAGCGCGGTCTTCTCGGGCGCCGCCATCGCCAGGTTCTTGGGGACCATCTCACCGATGACGAGGTGGAGGAAGACCACGACGGCGAGCGCGATGACGTAGCCGAGCGGGTGGATCAGCCCCTCGGGCAGGTGGATCGCCTCGAAGAGCGGCTCCAGCAGGTGGGCGACGGTCGGTTCGGCGACCGCGCCCAGCGTCAGGGAGCAGACCGTGATGCCGAACTGGGCCGCCGCCATCATCTGCGGCAGGTTCTCCAGCCCGTGCAGGACCGTACGGGCCCGCCGCTGCGCGCCGGCGAGCGGCTCGATCTGGCTGCGCCGTACGGAGACCAGCGCGAACTCGGCGCCGACGAAGAAGCCGTTGCCCAGCACCAGCAGGCCGGCGAAGAACAGTTGCAGGAAGCTCATCGCTCGCCCTCCTGCCCGTCCTCATGTTCCTCGAACCCGACGCGAACCAGGCGAACCCTTTCGGCACGGTGGTGCGCGACCTCGCGCACCCGCAGCTCCCACCCGGGCAGCACCGCGGTGTCCCCGGGCTCGGGAATGCGTTCGAGGAGGTCGGCGACGAGGCCGGCCACCGTCTCGTACGGGCCCTCGGGGGCCTCCAGCCCTATGCGCTCCAGCAGGTCGATCCGGCAGCCGCCGTCGGCGTCCCAGACGGGATTGCCGTTCTCCGCAGGGGCGGCCGCCAGCTCGGGCAGGTCGACGCTGTCGTGCTCGTCGCGCACCTCGCCGACGAGTTCCTCGACGATGTCCTCCAGGGTGACGACACCGGCGGTGCCGCCGTACTCGTCGACGACCACGGCGATCGGCTGCTCGCGGCGCAGTCGCTCCAGGAGCGGCTGCACCGGCAGCGTCTCGGGGACGAGCAGCGGGGCCACCGTGACCCGGCCGACCGGCGTACGGTCACGAAGGTGCGCCGGGACGGCGAGCGCGTCCTTCAGGCTCGCCATGCCGACGATGTCGTCCAGCCGCTCCCGGTAGACCGGGAAGCGGGACAGCCCGGTGGCCCGGGTCAGGTTGAGGACGTCGGCGGCGGTGGCGGTGTCCTGCAGGGCGCTGACGCGCACGCGCGGGGTCATCACGTTCTCCGCGGTGAGGTCACCGAGGGATATGGTGCGGACGAAGAGGTCCGCGGTGTCCTGCTCGATGGCCCCGGCACGGGCGGAGTGGCGGGCCAGCGAGACCAGCTCGGTGGGGGTGCGCGCGGAGGCCAGCTCCTCGGCGGGCTCCACGCCCAGCGCCCGCACCAGGCGGTTCGCGGCGGCGTTGAGGGCCTCGATGACCGGGCGGAACACCGCGGAGAAGGCCCGCTGCGGTCCGGCCACGAAGCGGGCCACCTGCAGCGGACGGGACACCGCCCAGTTCTTGGGCACGAGCTCGCCGATGACCATCTGGACGGCCGAGGCGAGGATCATCCCGGTCACGACCGCCACGGCGGGCGCCGCGCCCTCGGGTACGCCCATCGAGGTGATCGGTCCGGCGAACAGGTCGGCGAGGGCCGGCTCGGCCAGCATGCCCACGACCAGCGAGGTGATCGTGATGCCCAGCTGGGTGCCCGAGAGCTGGAAGGACAGCTTGCGCAGCGCCTCCACGACGCCGCGGGCCCTGCGGTCACCCTCGGCGGCGGCACGCTCGGCGGCCGGCCGCTCCACGGTCACCAGGCCGAACTCGGCGGCGACGAAGAAGCCGTTCGCCAGGATCAGGAGGAAGGCTGCCGCGAGCAGCAGCAATGAAGCGCTCATGCCGCCGCTCCCGTATGTCGAGGGGGAGAGGCGGCGCAGGTACTACCGGACGATCCGTCCATCGTGGATTGGGTGTCACTCCTCGGGTCGTTGCGAAGGTTCCAGAGTAATGAAGAGTCGGGCCGTGGCGGCAGGTCTAGTGCGCCGTCGGCTTGCCGGTACCGTACGCCTCCGCGAGGGCCCGCAGGGCGCGCGCGTCGCGCAACGCGCGGGCGCGTCCGATCCCGGGCTGGATGCCCATGGCGGCCAGGCTGGTGCCGTCCGCCAGGTCGAGGTGGACCCACGGGTCTCCGGCGCGCAGGTTCACCCGGAGGACCTGCGCCCATTCCAGCCGGCGCCGGGTCGTCAGGTTGACGACGGTCACTCCCTCGCGGTCGGCGGCCACCTTGGGGCGGCTGAGCAGCACGAGCACCCCGGCGACCAGCAGCCCGGTGAGCACGATCCAGATCCGGTCCGAGGTGTGCCAGGGCCGCGCGCCGTCCGCGGGGAGCAGGACGGCGATCACGACGAAGGCCACGAGCAGCCCGGCACCCAGGCCCAGCAGCACCGCGCGGGTGCGGGCCGGCCGGAAGGTGACGGGCAGCTCGGGGAGGTTCACCGGCATGGCGGAGGGGGTGGGCGAGGTCACAGGCGGCACGCGTGGATCCCGGTGGTGAGGATGGCCCGCGCGCCGAGGTCGTACAGCTCGTCCATGATCCGCTGGGCCTCGCGGCTGGGGACCATGGCGCGGACGGCGACCCAGCCCTCGTGGTGCAGCGGGGAGACGGTCGGCGACTCCAGGCCGGGCGTGAGGGCGATGGCGCGCTCGACGTGCTCGACGCGGATGTCGTAGTCCATCATCACGTAGCGGCGCGCCACCAGGACGCCCTGGAGGCGGCGCAGGAACTGCCGGACCTTCGCGTCGGCCGCGGTGTCCTCGCCGCCGGCGCCGACCCGGCGGACGACGACCGCCTCGGATTCGAGGATCGGCTCCCCGATGACCTCCAGGCCGGCGTTGCGCAGCGAGGTGCCCGTCTCGACGACGTCGGCGATGACCTCCGCCACACCGAGGTGGATGGAGGTCTCGACGGCGCCGTCGAGACGGACCACGGAGGCGTCCACCGCGTTGTCGGCGAGGTGCTTCCTGACGATCTCCGGGTAGGAGGTCGCGACGGTCCTGCCGCCGAACTCCTTCACGTCCGTCACGCCGCCGGGGGTGGTGGCGTAGCGGAAGGTGGAGCGGGCGAAGCCGAGCTGCAGGATCTCCTCGGCGTTGGCAGCGGAGTCCAGCAGCAGGTCGCGGCCGGTGATGCCGATGTCGAGGCGGCCCGAGCCGACGTAGATGGCGATGTCGCGCGGGCGCAGGTAGAAGAACTCGACGTCGTTCTCGCCGTCGACGAGCACGAGTTCCTTGGAGTCCTTGCGCTGGCGGTAGCCGGCCTCATGCAGCATCGCCGACGCAGGTCCGGACAGTGAACCCTTGTTGGGGACGGCGATGCGCAGCATGGGTGCTTTCCTTTTCGGCTCGGATGTACGGGCAACAGCGCGTAGGGCGGGTCTGACCTGCGATGATCCGCTCAGAGATGAGCGTATACGTCGTCAAGGGCGATGCCTCGGGCGACCATCATCACCTGCAGGTGGTACAGCAGCTGGGAGATCTCCTCCGCGGTGCGGTCGGCGCCTTCGTACTCGGCTGCCATCCACACCTCGGCGGCCTCCTCGACCACCTTCTTGCCGATCGCGTGCACTCCCTTGCCGACCAGTTCGGCCGTACGGGAGGTGCTGGGGTCGCCGGTGGCGGCCTTGCGCTGGAGCTCGGCGAAGAGCTCCTCGAATGTCTTCTTGGCCATGGTGGTCCCCACCCTACGCGGAAGTGCCCCTACCTCATCGCCACGGCTCGGATACTGAACGCAGGACGGTGGCGGTGGCGATCGCGGCGGTGACGGCCTCGTGCCCCTTGTCCTCGTTCGAGCCGGGCAGACCGGCACGGTCCAGGGCCTGCTCCTCGGTGTCACAGGTGAGCACGCCGAAGCCGACCGGCACGCCGGTGTCGATCGAGACCTGGGTCAGGCCCTGGGTGACGCCCTGGCAGACGTACTCGAAGTGCGGCGTGCCGCCGCGGATGACGACGCCGAGGGCGACGACCGCGTCGTAGCCCCGGCTCGCCAGCACCTTGGCGGCGACCGGCAGTTCGAAGCTGCCCGGCACGCGCAGCAGGGTGGGCTCGTCGATGCCCAGGTCGCTCAGGGCGCGCAGGGCGCCGTCGACCAGCCCGTCCATCACCTGCTCGTGCCACTGTGCCGCGATCACGGCCACGCGCAGGTCACCGCAGTTCTTCACGGTCAGCTCGGGGGCGCCCTTACCGCTCACGTCCGTCTTCTCCTTGCTCGTTCTTACTGGTTCTTGCTCTGGTCGTTCTGGCTGTACGGGGTCGTTCCGCCGGTGGTACCGGTTCGGGGGCCTACTGGTTGCCGCAGGTGCCGGTGGGGGCCGGGTCGAGCCAGGGCAGGTCGTGGCCCATGCGGTCCCGCTTGGTGCGCAGGTACCGCAGGTTGTGCTCGCCGGCCGCGATCGGCATGGCGACGCGCTCGACGACCTTCAGACCGTGCCGCTCCAGGGCGTCCGTCTTGTCGGGGTTGTTGGTCATCAGGCGCAGGGAGCGCACGCCGAGGTCGTCGAGCATCTGGGCGGCGGCGCCGTAGTCGCGGGCGTCGGCGGGCAGTCCGAGCTCCAGGTTCGCGTCGAGCGTGTCGCGGCCGCGCTCCTGGAGCTCGTACGCCCGCAGCTTGGACATCAGGCCGATGCCCCGGCCCTCGTGGCCGCGGAGGTAGACCACGACGCCCCGGCCCTCGGCCGCCACCTTTTCGAGTGAGGCCTGCAACTGCGGTCCGCAGTCGCAGCGCAGCGAGTGGAAGACGTCGCCGGTGAGGCACTCGGAGTGGACGCGGACGAGGACGTCCTCGCCGTCGCCGATCTCGCCGGCCGCGAGCGCGATGTGCTCGACGCCGTCGACGGTGCTGCGGTAGCCGTACGCGCGGAAGTCGCCGAAGGCAGTGGGCAGCCGGGTCTCGGCCTCCCGGCGCACGGTCGGCTCCGAGCTGCGGCGGTAGGCGATCAGGTCCTCGATGGAGATGATGGCCAGTCCGTGCTTGCGGGCGAAGTGGACCAGTTCGGGGAGGCGGGCCATCGTCCCGTCCTCGTTGGCGATCTCCACGATGGCGGCGGCCGGGCGCAGCCCGGCGAGCCGGGCCAGGTCGACGCCCGCCTCGGTGTGGCCGTTGCGGGTGAGGACGCCGCCGGACTTGGCGCGCAGCGGGAAGACGTGGCCGGGCCGGACGAAGTCGCCGGAGGTGGAACCACCGGAGGCCAGCAGGCGGATGGTGGTCGCGCGGTCGGCGGCGGAGATGCCGGTGGTCACTCCGTGGACGCCGCTCGCGTCGACGGAGACGGTGAACGCGGTCTGCATGGACTCGGTGTTGGAGTCCACCATCTGCGGCAGGTCGAGCCGGTCCAGGTCGTGCTCCTCCATGGGCACGCAGATCAGACCACGGCACTCGGTCATCATGAAGGCGACGATCTCCGGGGTGGCCTTCTCCGCCGCGATGATGAGATCGCCCTCGTTCTCGCGGTTCTCGTCGTCCACGACGACGACCGGCCGGCCGGCCGCTATGTCGGCGATCGCACGCTCGACGGGGTCGAGGACGATCGGGGCGTCCTCCGCCACGTAGAGGGTGTGCAGTGCGGTGGTCATGCGGCCGCTCCTTCCAGGGCGGGCCCGCCGTGCCGCGGGACCCGGGTCTGCTGCCACCAGGCGTACAAGCCGGCGATCACGAGAACGAAGTAGATGACGTACACGAGCGCGGAGAACTTCAGGTCGCTGTTCCAGGCGAGGGGGACGCCGACCGCGTCGACGGCGAGCCAGGCGAACCAGAACTCGACCCAGCCCCTGGCCATGGCCACCATCGCGGCGACGGTGCCGACGAAGATGTAGGCGTCCGGCCACGGGTTCCAGGACAGCGACGGGTAAAGGGTGAAGAGGCCGACGACCGCGAACAGTCCGGCCGCCGTACCGGCGGCCAGCGCGCCCCGCTCCCGCCAGGTGGCGAAGCGGACCCGGATCTCGCCGCCGTCCCGGACGCCGCGGCGCCACTGGAACCAGCCCCACACGGCGACGCCGATGACGAGCAGCTGCTTGCCGACGCCGCCGGTGAGCTGCGCCGACCAGTAGGCGGCGACGAGCACCACGCCGGACAGCAGCTGGACCGGCCAGGCCCACACCGAGCGGCGCCACCCCAGGGCGAGACCGGCGAGGCCGAGGCCGTTGCCCACGACGTCGGTCCACTTGAAGTGCTCACCGAAGGCGGAGAAGGCGACACTGTTCAGGGTGTCGAGGGCGCTCATTCCGCCTGAGCCCCCTTCGGCGCCCCTGCCCGCTCCCCGTACAGCCGCTCGACGTACTTGGCGATGACGTCGACCTCGAGGTTCACCGGGTCGCCGGGCTGCTTGAAGCCGAGCGTGGTGAGGGCGAGGGTGGTCGGGATCAGGCTGACGGAGAAGAAGTCGGGGCCGGCCTCGACGACGGTGAGGCTGATGCCGTCGACGGTGATCGAGCCCTTCTCGACGACGTAGCGGGACAGCTCGGCCGGGAGCGAGATCCGCACGATCTCCCAGTGCTCCGCGGGGGTCCGCGAGATCACCGCGCCGGTGCCGTCCACATGGCCCTGGACGAGGTGGCCGCCGAGGCGGCCGCCCAGCGCCATGGGGCGCTCCAGGTTGACCCGGCTGCCGGCCTCCAGCGCGCCGAGGCTGGAGCGCCCCAGGGTCTCGGCCATCACGTCGGCGGTGAACTCGCCGTCCGAGGTGTCGACGACGGTGAGGCACACCCCGTTGACCGCGATCGAGTCGCCGTGCTTGGCGCCCTCGGTGACGACCGGACCGCGCAGACGGAAGCGGGAGGCGTCGCCCAGGTCCTCGACGGCGACGACGTCGCCCAGCTCTTCGACGATTCCGGTGAACACGTCAGTTCTCCTCAGTGCGGCTCGGGTAGGCAGTAATACGCAGGTCGGGGCCGATGCGTTCGATCTCGGCGACGTCGAGGCGCAACGCGTGCGCGATGGTGGAGATTCCCGCGTCCCCCAGGGCCGCGGGTCCGGCGCCCAGGAGGGCCGGCGCGAGGTAGCCGACGACCTTGTCGACGGCCCCGGCGGCGACGAAGGCGCCGGCGAGCGTCGGGCCGCCCTCCAGCAGTACGGAGCGGACACCGCGGCCGTACAGCTCGGCGAGCAGCGCGGGGACGGCGACACCGCTGCCGGTGCGGGGCAGGCGGGCCACGTCGACACCCGGCAGGTGGGCGGTGTCGGTGTCCTCGGCGACGGCGACCAGGGTCGGGGCGGTGCCGTCCAGCACCCGGGCACCGGGGGTGATCTTGGCGTTGGTGTCGACGACCACCCGCAGGGGCTGGGTGAAGGTGCCCGCCACGCCGCGCACGGCCAGGTGGGGGTCGTCGGCGCGCAGGGTGCCGGAGCCGACGACGACGGCGTCGGACTCGGCGCGCAGCCGGTGGACGTCGGCGCGGGAGGCCGCGGAGCTGATCCAGCGGCTGGTGCCGTCGGCGGCGGCGATACGGCCGTCGAGGGTGCTCGCGTACTTCCACAGCACGAAGGGCCGCTGCTCGCGGGAGGCGGTGAGCCACACCTCGTTGCCGCGGGCGGCCTCGGCCTCCAGCAGCCCGCTCTCCACGTCGATCCCGGCGGCGGCCAGCGTGGCACCGCCTCCGGTCGCCGCGGGGGTGGGGTCCGCCACGGCGTAGACGACGCGGGAGACGCCGGCCGCGATGAGGGCCTGGGCGCAGGGCCCGGTGCGGCCGGTGTGGTTGCACGGTTCGAGGGTGACGACGGCGGTGCCGCCGCGGGCGGCGTCGCCGGCCGCGCGCAGGGCGTGGACCTCGGCGTGCGGCCCGCCCGCCTGCTGGTGCCAGCCCTCGCCGGCGATCTCGCCGCCGGCGTCGAGGATCACGGCGCCGACGACGGGGTTGGGGCTCGTCGAGCCCAGGCCGCGCGCGGCGAGCTCAATGGCCCGGCGCATCGCGTCGGCTTCACCGGGTGTTGCCACCGGGTCCTCCTGCCTCTTCGGGCACGGACTCCGGGGCTGTGCGGGACACAGAGCGGACGTGAGGCTCGGGGACCACCGCGGCCGGTGTGGGGCGGCGCCCGTCCGTGTCACCCGTTTCCGGGGGACACGCACCCGCGCTGCCGCCGACGGCGGTGTACCGATGCCCGTCCGCCGCGCACTGCCTCCCATCCGGACTTTAACCGTCGGTCCAGGAATTTCACCTGGTCAACCGGCCGCTGGAGGCGGACGGGTCGCGGACTGTAACCGCCGGTTCGGAGTTTCACCGACCCCGGAGTGCGCTGAACGTCACTGGTACTGCTCCACCAGTCTGCCACGAAGGTTCCTTGCGGACGCAAGGGATCGCTGTGGATTGCCTCACACGGGATCGGTCCGCCCGCGCGGGCACCGCGGCGGACCAGCCATGAGATCCGGCCAATACGGCCTGCGGGAGGGCTTGTTGACGACCCGCGCGCACTGAGCGGGCGACCCGGCGTCACCCGGCGCAGTCCGGCCGAATGCCGGTGCCCGCGAACGTCCGGTGGCGGAAGGGCGGTTGCCCCGGAGCGCCGGACTCACATCCCAGGGGTGAACAGCGCGTCCTGCGCGGCGTCCATCGCCGAGAGCACCGCGCCGCGCAGCACCGCGCTGCCCGCGACGGTCCCCGCGCGCACTGAGCGGGCGACCCGGCGTCACCCGGCGCAGTCCGGCCGAATGCCGGTGCCCGCGAACGTCCGGTGGCGGAAGGGCGGTTGCCCCGGAGCGCCGGACTCACATCCCAGGGGTGAACAGCGCGTCCTGCGCGGCGTCCATCGCCGAGAGCACCGCGCCGCGCAGCACCGCGCTGCCCGCGACGGTCCCCGCCCGCACCTCGGTCGGCAGCGGGGACATCCGCGCGAGCCGTTCCTCGACCCGGGCGGCCAGGTCCTCGCCGCCCGCCCGGCCCACCTCGCCGCCCAGCACCACGCAGCCGGGGTCGAGCACGGCGGTGACGGCGGCCACCCCGATCACCACCCGGTCCGCCAGCGCGTCGAGGAACAGCTCGCCCTGCTTGCCGCCCGCCCGGGCCGCGGTCACCACCGCCTCTGCCGCCGCGGCGTCGTCCTCGCCGGACACCGGCATCCCGTGCGAGCGGGCCAGGGCGCACACCGCCGCGCTGCCCGCCAGCGAGTGGAATCCGCCCTCGCATCCACTGGCCGTCGGCAGTTGGAAGGTCCCCGGCACGGGCAGGAAGCCGATCTCCCCCGTGCCGCCCGAGGCACCGCGCCGCAGGACCCCGCCCAGCACCACCGCGGCTCCCACCCCGTGGCCCAGCCACAGCAGGACGAAGTCCTCGCGGTCGCGCACCGCGCCCAGACGCCGCTCGGCGACGGCCGCGAGGTTGACCTCGTTCTCCAGCAGCACCGGCAGGGACAGCCGCCTGCGCAGTTCGGCGACGAGCGCCGAGTGCCAGGCCGGCAACTGCCCGGTGGCCCGCAGTTCGCCGGTGGCCGGATCGACCAGGCCCGGCGCGCCCACCGCGACGGTGTGCAGCGCGGTGGCGCCGGCGGTGCGGGCGGTCCGTTCCAGCAGCGCCACCGAGCGCCGCACCGTGCGCTGCGGATCGCCGTACGGGTCCACCGGCAGGACGGCGCTGCCGATGCTGTTCCCCAGCAGGTCGGCCACCTCGATGGCCACGCTGTGGGTGCGGACGTCGAAGACGGCCAGGTGCGCCCGGTCGGCGACGATCCCGTACACCCGGGCGTTGGGGCCGCGCCGGTCCGCTCCCGTCTCGCCGACCACCGCGATCAGCCCGGACTCCTGCAGCCGCTCGACCAGGTCGGCGACGCTCGGACGGGACAGCCCGGTGAGGGACTTGAGCTGGGCCGCCGTCAACGGTCCCTCGCGCTGCAGCAGTTCCAGAGCCAGCCGGTCGTTGATCGCCCGGGCCGTGCGGGGTGAGGCGGTGCGCCCGGCATGGGATCGGATGGCGGTCATGGACGGATCCTTCCAGAAGCCGCCGCGCGGGTGCGAGGGCGGGCGGGGCCGGCCCGGAACCGTGGCCGGAGGCAGTCTATCTTTCAGGAAGCCTGCCTGATAATTTATGCCGAGAGCCGGGGCGGGACCAGACTGGGAGGGAACATGCCGACGATGCCGACGACCCCGACGGGGAGGACCGACCCACGACTGCGGCGCGCCCATCTCGCCGTCGCCGCGGTGTTCGCCGTGCACGGCGCGGTGACCGGCAGCTTCGCCACCCGGGTGCCCTGGATCCAGGAGCACGCCGGGCTCAGCGCCGGACAACTCGGCTTCGCGCTGGTCTTCGCGGCCCTCGGCGCCTCCGTCGCGATGCCGCTCGCCGCCCGCATCGCCCACCGCATGGGCATGCGCAACGCACTACGCCTCCTGCTGGCCCTGTGGTGCGCCTCGCTCGCGCTGCCCGCCCTCTCCCCCGGACTGGGCTGGCTGTGCGGGGCGATGTTCGTGTACGGGGCCTCGGCCGGCATGGCCGACGTGGTCATGAACGCCCAGGGCGTCGAGGTCGAGGAACGTCTCGGCCGCTCGATCATGTCCGGGCTGCACGGCATGTGGAGCGCCGGCACGCTGCTCGGCTCCCTCTTCGGCGTCCTCGCCGCCCACGCGGAACTCGACGCGCGCGTCCACCTCACCGCCGGGGCCGTCCTGCTCGTCGTGCTCGGCCTGGCGGCCTGCGGCGGCGTGCTCGACCTGCGGCCCTCCGCGTCGGAGGAGGCCCCCGCGCGATTCGCCCTGCCGCCGCGCGCGGCCCTGGTCATCGGCGCCATCGGCTTCTGCGCCGTCTTCGCCGAGGGCGCCAGCATGGACTGGAGCGCGGTCTACCTCCGCGACATCGCCGGCGCCTCCCCTGGCGTCGCCGCCGCCTCCTACACCGCCTTCGCCTGCACCATGGCCGCCTCCCGCCTCCTCGGCGACCTCGTCGTCCGCCGGTTCGGGCCGGTCCGCACCGTACGCGTCGGCGGCCTGCTGGCCACGGTGGGCGGCATCCTCGTCGCCACGGCGTTCACCCAGATCACCGCCATCGCGGGCTTCGCCCTCATCGGCGTGGGCGTCGCCGTCGTCGTGCCGCTGTGCTTCGCCGCGGCCGGCCGCAGCGGGCCCAACCCGAGCCAGGCCATCGCCGGCGTCGCCACGGTCACCTACACCTCGGGTCTGGTCGCACCGGCCGCGATCGGCTCCATCGCGCAGGCCAGCTCCCTGCAGATCTCCTTCGGCCTCGTCACCGTGCTGGCCGCCGGGCTCGCCGTGGGCGCGGGCGTGCTGCGCAGCGCGGGCGCGGTCTCCGTGCGACGCGACAGCAAACCCGTGGCGGCGACCACCCCGCAGGCCTAGCGTGCCGCCCATGCACACGCGGATCTTCCTGGAGACGGAGCGGCTGCGGCTGCGGCACTTCACCGACACCGACGCCGACGCGGAACTGCTCGTCGCGCTCGACAGCGACCCCGAAGTCATGCGGTACCTGGGCAACGGCCGCCCCACGCCCTCGGACGTCATCCGGCACGACGTGCTGCCCCGCTTCGCCCGCTCCCAGGTCTGGGCCGCGGAGGAGCCGGCCACCGGGCAGTTCGTCGGCTGGTTCGCCCTCACCCCCCGCCCCGGCGGCCCGGCCGACGACCTCGAACTCGGCTACCGCCTGCGACGCGCCGCCTGGGGCCGCGGCTACGCCACGGAAGGATCCCGCGCGCTGGTGCGCAAGGCCTTCACCGACCTGGGCGCGAAGCGCGTGTACGCGGAGACGATGTTCGTCAACGCACGGTCGCGACGGGTGATGGAGAAGGCGGGGCTGACGCTCGTCCGGGTGTTCCACGAGGAGTGGGACGAGACGTTGCCGGGGGCGGAACACGGGGAGGTCGAATACGCCCTGACCCGCGACGAGTGGACCCCCTAGGTGTATTGCCCTGGGCGGGTCGTTCGCGCCCGCGGCGGGCATCCCACACACGAGCCGGCCGCACGGCGCACCCCCGACCCCAGGCGCGACGCACCCGCGCACGACCACTCACCGCACGGCGAGATCCTGCAGGCCCACAACGCGAAGCAGCCGCAACCGCTCGTACGACTCACTCCCCGGCCGCGCCGTGTACACGATCAGCCGCTGATCGTGCTCCGCACTGAGCAGCACCTCGCACTCCAGCTCCAGCAACCCCACCACCGGATGCTGGAACCGCTTCACATCCGCGCGCCGCACGGCGACCTCGTGCTCGTCCCAGAGCGACGCGAACTCCGCGTTCCGGCAGCGCAGCTCCCCCACCAGCGCCGCCGCGCGCGCGTCGTCGGGCCGGGTGGCCAGCACCGCGCGCAGGTGGGCGACGTGGCGCCGGGCGTGCTCCTCCCGGTCCGCCGGAGGAAAGAGCTCGCGCGCCGCCGGGTCGAGGAAGAAGCGGCGGACGAGGTTGCGCTCCCCCGGCGGCCGGGAAGCCGCGTCGCCGGCGAGCGCCACGGCCATCGCGTTCCGGGCGAGGACGTCGCCCGCGTCGCTGACGACCTGCGCCGGGGTGTCCTCGAGCCGGTCGAGCACCAGCAGCAGCCCGGGCCGTACGTGCCCCGTGCCGCGGGCGTCGCGGGGCGGTTCCTCGCCTGCCAGGTGGAAGAGGTGGTCCCGCTCGTCCTCGGACAGGCGCAGCGCACGCGCGAGCGCGCCCAGGATCTGCCGGGAGGGCCGGGGGCCGCGTGACTGCTCGAGCCGGGTGTAGTAGTCCGTGGACATCCCGGCGAGCTGGGCGACCTCCTCGCGCCGCAGCCCGGGGGTGCGCCGCCGGGCGCCCGCGGCCAGGCCCACGTCGGAGGGGGCGAGGCGGGCGCGGCTGCGGCGCAGGAAGTCGGCGAGCTGCGCGCGGTCGATGTCCACGTTTCAAGCATCCCTACGGGCCCTGGCCTTATCCAGGGACTGTCGATCCCCGGATCCGGAGGTCTCTCCCGCGGTGCCCCGGACCGCCGCAGCCTGGTCGCCTGAACACGACGAGAGGGGACCGAGGATGCTGACACTGGTGACGGGGGCGACCGGTCGGGTCGGCAGCCGCTTCGTGCCGAGGCTGCTGCGGTGGCGCCGCCCGGGCGAGGAGGTGCGGGTGCTCGTGCGGGACGCGGGGCGGAGCGAGGGGTTCGCCCGGCTGGGGGCGCGGATCACGACCGGGGACCTGCGGGACGAGGAGGACGTGCGCAAGGCCCTGGCGGGCGTGGACGCGGTCGTCCACCTGGCGGCGGCGTTCCGGGACAGCTCCGACGAGGGCACCCGGTCGGTGAACCGCGATGCCACGCTGGCCCTGGCGCGGGCCGCCGCGGGGGCCGGAGCGGCCCGTTTCGTGCAGGCGAGCACGAATCTGGTGTACGGCGTGGGCCGGGGCCGCCCCTTGGTGGAGGACGACCCGAGCGTGCCGGGCGGCCCGATGTGGGGCGCGTATCCCGCGTCGAAGGCGGAGGCCGAGCGCGGGCTGCTGGAGCTCCACCGCGAGGTGGGCCTGGACGTCCGCATCGGCCGGCTGGCCTTCGTGTACGGCGACGGCGATCCGCATCTGGCGCAGTCGCTGCGATGGGCGGGCGGCTGGGCGGCGCACCAGCGGCTCCAGATGGTGCACCACGCCGACGTGGCCCAGGGCCTGCTGCGGCTGCTGCGGGCACCGGGCGTCGGGGGCCGGGTGTACAACATCGCCGACGACGCGCCGGTGTCGGCGGTGGAGCTGCACTGGGTGAACGGCGCCGAGGTCCCGGGCGGGATGGCGGAGCGCGCGTCGGCGGATCCGTGGGACGGCGTGGTGTCGAACCTGCGCATCCGGGAGGAGCTGGGGTTCCGTCCGCAGTATCCGTCGGTGTGGACGGCCCGCGACGCGGGCGCGCTCTGACTCACCCGATCCGGGGACGGCACGGCCGCCGTGCCGCGCCCGCCGCCCGGCCTGCTGGGACGCTGTGCGCATGACGACGACACGGCGGCCGGCCCCGGTGGGGGTGGGCCAGGTGGTGGCGCGCATGCGCGCGTTGGGCACGGCACTCCCGCCGCGGGACGGGGTGGCGGTGTTCAACCGTGTCTATCTGTCCGTCACGGAGGAGCTGGACGGCCGCCTGGCGGCGGGCGGCTTCGGTGACCCGGTCGCCGCCGCCGTGCTGGCCGCCCGCTTCGCCGCCCGTTACCTGCGGGCGGTCGACGGCGCGACCGACCGCCGTGCCGTCCCGGCCTGCTGGCGGCCGCTGCTGCAGTTGCGCGGGCACCGCGGCATCCGCCCGCTGCAGTTCGCGCTGGCCGGGATCAACGCGCACGTGGGTCACGACCTGGCGCTCGCGGTGGTCGACACCTGCGCGGCGCTGGATTGCGAACCGCCCTCCCTGGAGCGGGACTTCGACCGTGTCGGGGATCTGCTGACGTCCGTGGAGGAACGCGTCAGGGAGGAGCTGATGCCCGGCCCCGACCTGCTGGACCTCGCCGACCCGCTGACCCATCTCGCGGGTTCCTGGAGCCTGGAACGCGCGCGGGACGCGGCGTGGGCCGCGTCCCGCGTGCTGTGGTCCCTGCGCGGACTGCCGGAGGTGTACGAGGAGTTCGCCGAGAAGCTCGACTCGGGCGTCGGGCTGGTCGGGCGCTTCCTGCTGACCCCGCTGGGCCGCTGAGGGGCGCCGGGTCAGTCCTCGTCGAGCATGACCGGCGCGATCTCCTCGTAGAGGTCGCCCGGGCCGGGGTTGGTCGGGTCGGTGGCGCCGCCGAACTGATGCATCACGCCCCACACGGCGTTGAGCGCGGTCTGCACGGCGCCCTCGGCCCAGCCCGCCGTCCAGGAGATGTCGTCGCCGGCGAGGAAGATGCCGCGCTTGTCCTCGGGGAGGGTGTCCTGCATGAAGTGAGTGAACAGCCGCCGCTGGTAGCGGTAGTGGCCGGGCAGGTTCGCCTTGAACGCGCCCATGAAGTACGGCTCGTTCTCCCAGGACACGGTCACCGGGTTACCGATGATGTGCCGCCGGATGTCGACCTTCGGGTAGATCTCGCCGAGCGACTTGAGCATGACCTCCATGCGCTCGGAGGCGCTCAGCGGCAGCCACTTGAGGCTGTCGTCGCACCACGTGTACGACAGGCAGATCACGGCCGGCTCGCCGGGGCCGTTGTCCAGCAGGTAGGTGCCGCGGGTCATCCGGTCGGTGAGTGTCATGCTCATCACGTCCTGGCCCGTCTCCTCGTCCTTGTCCAGCCAGAACGGCCGGTCGACGGGCACGAAGAGCTTGCTGGACTCCATGTAGTGGGTCCGCTCGATCGCCGTCCAGTGGTCGATCGGGAAGAGCGAGTCGTCGCAGTCGATCTTGCTGAGCAGCATCCAGCTCTGCGCGGTGAAGATCGCCGCGCGGTAGGTGCGGATGTCGCCGTCGGCGTCGGTGACGGTGATCCGGTTGCCGGCGGTGCGGTGCAGCCGGGTGACGGCCGGTCGCGGGTGGCCGCCGTGCAGGGACTTCAGCGAGGTGCCGTGCGGCCAGTGGACGATCTTGTGCGGCTCGCGCTCCCACAGCCGCAGCGGCAGTTGCTGGCTGCCGCCGACGATGCCGCGGTGGTGGTCGTCGGCCTCGGTGTAGACGACCCGCAGGATCTCCAGGATGGAGTTGGGGAAGTCGGTGTCCCAGCCGCCGGTGCCGAAACCGACCTGGCCGAAGATCTCGCGGTGGCGGAAGGACTTGAAGGCCTCGGAGTCGCAGAGGAAGCCATAGAAGGTCTGGTTGTCGAGCTTCTCCACGAGCTTCGCCCAGATCTCGCGGATGCGCGGGACGTCGCGCTCGCGCATGGCGCGGTTCATGTCGGAGAAGTCCGCGCCCTCCTCCAGGCAGGCGTTCCAGGCGTGTGCGACGTCGCGGTAGACCTGGGGCAGGTCGTCGATGGTCTGCGCGTAATGGGACTCGCCCTTGAGGTCGACGACGGTGGACGGGGTGTCGGGGGCGAGCGGGTTGGGGAACGGCCTGGTCTCCAGGCCCACCAGGTCGATGTAGTGCTGCAGGGCGGTGGAGGACGGCGGGAAGCGCATCGCGCCCATTTCCGCGGTCAGGTTCTCGTCGCAGCCCTCGAAGCCGACGGTGCGCAACCGGCCGCCGATCCGGTCGGCCTCGTACACGACGGGCTTGAGGCCCATCTTCATCAGCTCGTAGGCGGCGACGATGCCGGACAGGCCGCCGCCGATGACCGCGACCTCCGCGCCGTGCTCGGTCGCCGGTATGGAGCCGAGGCCCGCGGGGCTCGCCAGGAAGTCGTCGTACGCGTACGGGAAGTCCGGGCCGAACATGGTGATCGGCGGCGACGACCGCACCTCGGGGTGCTGCTCGTCGTGGACCGCGGTGGGCACCGTGGACGTCATGGCGTGGTTCTCCTGGCTGTGAAGCGGTGAAGCGGTGAAGTGGGGCGGTGGCGAGGAAGGGGTGGGGATCAGCCCAGCGAGCGGTACAGCTCGGGGCGGCGGTCCTCGAGGTACGGCGTCTCCTCGCGGACCGCGCGCAGCAGCTCCGGGTCGGCGTCGGCGACCACGAGTTCCTCGGTGGCCCCGGCCCGGGCGCGCACGGCGCCGTCGGGTCCGGCGAGGCAGCTCTGCCCGGCGAAGTCGAAATCGCCCTCGGGGCCGCAGCGGTTGGCGTAGGCGATGTGCAGCTGGCTCTCGTACGCGCGGGCCGGCACCAGGGTCCGCGGGACGAACTCGTAGGGCCGCATCAGCGCGGTGGGCACGGCGAGCAGCTGTGTGCCGGCGAGGGCGTGGGCCCGCACGGTCTCCGGGAACTCGACGTCGTAGCAGATGAGCACGCCGATCCGGACGCCGTCGAGCTCGGCCTGGACGACGACGTCGTCGCCGGGGGTGAACCAGGTGCGCTCGAAGTCGCCGAACAGGTGGGTCTTGCGGTAGTTGGCGAGGCGCGCCCCGTCGGGGCCGATCAGCTGCGCGGAGTTGAACACGCCGCAGCCGTCGCGCTCGGGGTAGCCGTAGACGATGCCGAGGCCGTGTTCGGCGGCGATCCGGGCGACCCGGGCGGCGGCGGGCCCGTCGGCCGCCTCGGCGAGGCCCGGGACCGCGTCGCCGAGGGCGTAGCCGGTCAGGTACATCTCGGGCGTGACGAGCAGACGGGCTCCCGCGGCCGACGCCCGGCGCGCGGCGGCGTCGAGCGCGGCCAGGCTGTCGTCCACGGAGGAGGGGACGCCGCCGGGGCCTTGGTACAGCGCGGTGCGCAGCGGCGCCATGGAGCCTCTTTCGCCTGGTGAAAAGCCGGTTCTGGGTCTGCCATGACGGTACGATTCCGGGCCTCGCGGCGACAAGACGCGTCCATTGCGCACCGACCGCCGATTCGTTGCGCGTGAGGGGTCGGCGACGGCGATTCGTTGCGCGGGGGGCTTCGCGGCGGCCGGAGCGGGACTCCCCGCGGTCACGGCTCTGGCTGGTCAGGCGCTCCCGTGTAACGGCGCAGCAGCGGCGACAGCACCAGGACGGACTTCGTGCGCTCCACGAAGGGCTCGCCGGCGATCCGCTCCAGAACCCGCTCGAAGTGGCGCACGTCGGAGGCGTAGATCTGGACGACGGCGTCCGCCTCACCCGTGACGGTCGAGGCCGACGCCACCTCCGGGTAGCGCGACAGGCCACGCCGGATGTCCTCGGGCGAGGTGTTGTGCCGGCAGTAGAGCTCGACGAACGCCTCGGTCTCCCAGCCCAGCGCGGAGGGCTCGACGCGGACGGTGAAGCCCGTGATGGCGCCCTCCGCCAGCAGCCGGTCCACCCGGCGCTTGACGGCGGGGGCGGAGAGTCCGACGAGGGCGCCGATGTCGGCGAAGGAGCGGCGGGCGTCCTCGGCGAGGGCGTGGACGATGCGTTCGTCGAGTTCGTTCAGTCGCACTGGGGGTGGGTCACTTCTCTTCGCGAGCGAGCTGGGGACGGCGCGTGCCGTACGCGCAACAGACTACGAGGCCGACCGCCGTCCAACCCGCGGAGCACTCCCGGGTGCCCGTGTCGAGGCGGGACGTCGTCCCCACGCGCCCCCGTCCTCGCGCGCGGGCGCCCCGTCCGCTTCCGCGAACGGGGCGCCCGGGCAGGGGCACCGGTCACTGCCAGCTGGCGTGCAGCGGTTTGCCCTCGGCGTAGCCGGCCGCGCTCTGGATGCCGACGACGGCCTTGTCGGCGAACTCGGCGAGGTTGGCGGCCCCGGCGTAGGTGCAGGAGCTGCGGACGCCCGCGATGATCGAGTCGATGAGGTCCTCGACACCCGGGCGGGCCGGGTCGAGGAACATCCGCGAGGTGGAGATGCCCTCCTCGAACAGCCCCTTGCGGGCGCGGTCGTACGCGGACTCCTCGCTGGTGCGGTTGGCAACGGCGCGCGCGGACGCCATGCCGAAGCTCTCCTTGTACGGCAGGCCGTCGGCGGTGTGCTGCAGGTCGCCGGGCGACTCGTAGGTGCCTGCGAACCAGGAGCCGATCATGACGTTGGACGCGCCGGCGGCGAGCGCCATGGCGACGTCGCGCGGGTGCCGGACGCCACCGTCGGCCCATACGTGCTTGCCGTGCCGGGCCGCCTCGGCGGCGCACTCCAGGACTGCGGAGAACTGCGGCCGGCCTACGCCGGTCATCATGCGGGTGGTGCACATGGCCCCCGGGCCCACACCGACCTTGACGATGTCGGCACCGGCCTCGATCAGGTCGCGGACACCCTCGGCGGAGACGACGTTGCCGGCCACGACCGGCACCTGCGGGTCCAGGGCACGGACGGCCTTCACGGCCTGGATCATGTTCTCCTGGTGGCCGTGGGCGGTGTCCACGACGAGGGTGTCCACGCCGGCGTCGAGCAGTTGCTTGGCCTTGCCCGCGACCTCGCCGTTGATACCGACGGCGGCGGCGACGCGCAGCCGCCCGCCGGCGTCGGTGGCGGGGGTGTACAGGGTGGCGCGCAGCGCTCCCTTGCGGGTGAGGATGCCGGCCAGCCTGCCGTCGGCGTCCACGGCGGGGGCGAGCTTGCGGTTGGCCTCCTCCAGGCGGTTGAAGGCCTCGCGCGGGTCGATGTCGGCGGGCAGCAGCAGGAGGTCCTTGGACATCACCACGGACACCTGGGTGAAGCGGTCCACGCCGGTCAGGTCGTGCTCGGTGACGATGCCGACCGGGCGGCCGTCCTCGACGACGACGGCGGCACCGTGCGCCCGCTTGGGCAGTAGCGCCAGGGCGTCGGCGACGGTGGCGTGCGGGCCGAGCACGATGGGGGTGTCGAGCACGAGGTGCCGCTGCTTCACCCAGGAGATCACCTCGGTGATCACATCGATCGGGATGTCCTGGGGAATGACGACCAGGCCTCCGCGACGGGCCACGGTCTCGGCCATTCGGCGTCCGGCGATGGCGGTCATGTTGGCGACCACGAGCGGAATGGTAGTGCCGGTGCCGTCGGGCGCCGAGAGGTCCACGCCTTGGCGGGAACCCACCGCCGAGCGGCTGGGGACCATGAACACATCGTCGTACGTCAGGTCGTACGGAGGCTTTGCATCATTGAGGAAACGCACGTACTTCATTTTTGCACGGGCTGAGCAGGAATGAACACGGAGGAAACTCCGGCGCTCACGAAGGGTCGCTCGTAGGTTCCTCCAAGACGATCTGGAAGGGAAGCACGGCCGCGTCGTGGAAGGCGGCGGCGTCCGCCAGGACCCGGCGAGCGGTCCGCCACTCCCCGGGCTCGGCCGCCGCGAAGTCGCTCCAGCCCCTGACCACCAGGCGCAGCCCGCCCCGCTGGGGGTCGGGCAGGTCGGTGAGGCAGTCGTACAGGGCGTCCCAGTTGCGGCCGAACCAGCCGGGCAGCCGCAACTGCTCGGCGCAGCGCTCCATGAACCCGGTCTTGGTGGTGACCCCCCGGAGGTCCAGCACCGTCGTTGCCGTCATCTGCGGACCGCCCTGAAGCTCCGGTAGTGGTCGTCGGTGTAGTAGACCTCCCCGCCGGAGCCGGTGACGATGCGCCGGGCGCCTCGGTCCCGCTCCCCCGGGGTCGGCACGGTGTACTCGTGGTAGTAACCGCGCGGGTGCGCGGGCAGCAGGCCCTCGATGTTGCCGAAGACGGTGCCGTCCTTCGGGTACGGGAAAGGGCCGCCCGCGTCGATGAGCCGGAGCGTCTCGCGGGCCTGGTGGGGCAGGCTCGTGACGGCCACCGTGGGCAGCGTGCCCACTGGTGCGGTGGCGGGCGGGGAGCAACCGGTGAGCAAAAGTGCCAGGCAGCCCAGCAGGGCGGCGGCGAGCGCGGCGGCGCGGCGGACGGGCCCGGTCGGCATGCGGCGATGCTGCCACAGCCCGGCACGCCCGCCCGCGCAGGGCACGCGAGCGGACGGCGACGGTTCCGGCTAGGCGTCGCGGAGCGCCTCGGGGTCCGCGCGGTCGAGGGCGGGACGCGGCATGGGCGCCGTGGAGTCGAGCAGGTAGTCGGCGGCGGCGGTGTCCGTCACGATGCTGGTGACCAGGCCGGACCGGAGCACGGCGTCGACCGCGGCGGCCTTGCGCAGGCCGCCGGCGATGGCGAGCACCTCGGGGATGCGGCGCAGCCGGTCCGCCTCGATGGTGATGCAGCGCTCGCCCAGGTCGCGGCCGACCAGCCGGCCCTCGGCGTCGAAGAGGTGCGAGGACATCTCCGCGGCGACGCCGAGGGAGGCGTAGTGCTCGCGCTCGGCCTCGGTGAGGGCGTCGTGGACGGTGGAGATGCCGGCCGCCCAGGAGCCGATCGACACCACGGCCACGGTGACCTTGTCGAAGTAGCTCATGGCCGCCGCGATACCGCTCTGGGCGCGCAGCGCCGCCGCCGTCGCCGGGTCGGGCAGCACCATCGGGGCGTACATGGGGTGGGCCTCGCCGCCGGAGACGGCCGCGGCGGTGCGGACCGCCTCGACGGAGCCGCGGTCGGCGGTGCCGGCGTCATACACGCCGGTGAGCTGGACGACCGTGCACGGCGGCAGCCGGTCAAGGGCGTTGGCCATGGTGATGATGGAGCGCCCCCAGGCGAGGCCGAGCACGTCGCCCTCGCTGACCAGCTCGCCGAGCAGCTGCGCGGCGACCGCGCCGAGGTTCTCCGGGTCGGGGCCGTCGGTCTCATCGGCGGGCGACTCGACGACGACGGCGTGCCGTAGCCCGTAGCGGGCCCGCAGGGCGTCGGAGCGCTCGGCGTCGAGCTCCGCCGGGACCCTGATCTCGATGCGCACGAGGTCACGTTCGAGGGCCGTCTCCAGGACCCGCGCCACCTTGAAGCGGCTCACGCCGAACTCCTCGGCGATCTGGATCTTGGATTTTCCCTCCAGGTAGAAGCGGCGCGCCATCGCCGCCGCCTGGACCATCTCGCCGGGGCCCATGCGCACCCCTGTGCGGCCTGTGGTCACGTTCTCTCCCCAGTTGCCCATCTGATCGGCTCCGCGCTCATCCTCGCACGTACTCCGGAGTACCGGGGCACGGTGCCCACGGAGTGGTCAGTGCGCGCAGGCGGCCGCCGCCTGCTTGCGCAGCCCCCGTACCGCCTCGGCCGGATCCTCGGCTCCGTAGACGGCGGAACCGGCGACGAAGACGTCCGCCCCGGCCTCGGCGCAGCGCTCGATGGTGGAGGCCGAGACGCCTCCGTCGACCTGCAGCCACAGGTCCAGCCCGTGCTTGTCGATCAGCTTCCGGGCCCGGCGGATCTTGGGCAGCATGATGTCGAGGAAGGCCTGGCCGCCGAAGCCCGGCTCCACGGTCATGATCAGCAGCATGTCGAGCTCGGGCAGCAGGTCCTCGTACGGCTCGACCGCAGTGGCCGGCCTGAGCGCCATCGAGGCCCGCGCGCCCTTGGCGCGGATCTCCCGGGCCAGGCGCACCGGCGCGGCGGCCGCCTCGACGTGGAAGGTGACGGAACCCGCGCCCGCCTCGACGTAGGCCGGCGCCCAGCGATCCGGATCGGCGATCATCAGATGACAGTCGAGCGGGGTCTCCGTCGCCTTGCGGAGGGACTCCACGACCGGCACGCCGAGCGTCAGGTTGGGGACGAAGTGATTGTCCATCACGTCGACGTGGAGCCAGTCCGCGCCCTCCACGGCCCGCGCCTCGTCGGCGAGGCGCGCGAAGTCGGCGGAGAGAATACTGGGGTTGATCTGCACGGCCATGGTCCCAGTATGGCGGTGCCGGGCCCTTCCCCGCGCACCGGGCGGACGCCTGTGGAAAACCACCCCGCACGGCCCTTCCGGGCGTGGGATGCTGTGCGGATCGAGCACTCCTCGGGGGACGCCTTTGACGAGGCGGAGGTGGCGGGTGTGAAGACTCCACGGGGCTTGGCGGTCCTGGTCTGCGGCCGGCGCGGCAAATGGGTCGTGCTCGCGCTCTGGCTTGTCCTGCTGGTGGCGGTCGCGCCGCTGGCCCAGAAGCTCACGGACGCACAGCGGAACGACTCCTCCTCCTGGCTGCCCGGCAGCGCGGAGTCCACCCGGGTCCTGGAACTGCAGAAGCGGTTCCTGCCCGACACCGCCCCCGCCGTCGTGGTCTACGCGCGCCCCGGCGGGCTGACCGACGCCGACCGTGCGACGGTCGTTCAGGACGCCGGGCGCATAAGGGAGATGACGGAGCACGGCGTCTTCGGCAGCCGCACCGTCGGCCCGGTGTACGAGGAGCGTGCCGCCGGCCCGCGCGCCGCGCAGCTCATCGTCCCCATCACCATGGACGAGGGCGGCTGGACGGGCATCGCGGACGCGGTCGCCGGCATCCGCGCCGTCACCGCCGACGACAGCGGCGGCCTCGAGGTGCACATCACCGGGCCGGGCGGCTTCGCGGCCGACTCCGCCAAGGCCTTCGAGGGCATCGACGGCACCCTGCTGTACAGCGCGCTCGCCGTGGTCGTCGTCATCCTGCTGCTCACCTACCGCAGCGTCACCCTGATCCTGCTGCCGGTCGTCTCGGTCGTCGGGGCGCTGTTCACCGCGCAGGCGGCCGTCTATCTGCTGGCCGAACACGCCGACCTCGTCGTCAACGCGCAGAGCGCGGGCATCCTCACCGTCCTGGTGTTCGGCGCCGGCACGGACTACGCGCTGCTGCTGGTCGCCCGCTACCGCGAGGAACTGCGCCGCCACGAGGACCGGCACGAGGCCATGGCGCTGGCCCTGCACCGCGCGGGTCCGGCGATCGTCGCCAGTGCCGCCACGGTCGCGGTGAGCATGCTGTGCCTGCTGGCCGCCGAGATGAACTCCACCTCCGGGCTCGGGCCGGTCGCCGCTGTGGGCATCCTCATCGGACTGGCCGCCATGCTCACGCTCTTCCCCGCCCTGCTGGTCATCGTGGGCCGCTGGGTGTTCTGGCCCACCGTCCCGCGATTCGGCTCCGCCGAGCCCACCCGGCGCGGGGTGTGGTCCCGGGTGGGCCACCGCATCGACCGCCGGCCGCGCACGGTGTGGATGAGCACCGCGGCCGTGCTGGCGGCGCTCTCGCTGGGCCTGCTCACGCTGGAGGCGGCGGGGCTGAGCAACGCGGAGAGCTTCACCGGCACCCCCGACTCCGTCACCGGGCAGCAGGTCGAGGCCCGCTACTTCCCCGCCGGTTCCGGACAGCCGCTGGTGGTGATCGCCGACGCGGGTGCCACCGAGCGGGTCAGGGCCGCGCTGGACGGCATCCAGGGCGTCGCGCCGGGCTCCGCTGCCGTGCCCGAGGGCGCGCCCGCGCAGAAGGACGGCAGGGTCTACCTGGAGGCCACGCTCACCGACCCGGCCGACAGCCAGGCCGCCAAGGACACCGTGGACCGTGCCCGCGAGACCCTGCACGCGCTGCCGGGCGCCGACGCCAAGGTCGGCGGGGGCACGGCGGCGCTGCTCGACGCCGGTCGTGCCGCGGCACACGACAACAAGCTGCTCATTCCCATGATCCTCGTCGTCGTGCTGGTGATCCTCGGCATCCTGCTGCGGGCCCTCACCGCACCGCTGGTGCTCATCGCGACCGTGGTGCTCTCCTTCGCCGCCGCGCTCGGCGTCAGCGCGCTCGTCTTCCGCCACATCTTCGGTTTCCAGGGCGAGGACACGGCCTTCCCGCTGTTCGTCTTCGTGTTCCTGGTGGCGCTGGGCATCGACTACAACATCTTCCTGATGACGCGGATCCGCGAGGAGAGCGCGCTGTCAGGGACCCGCGAGGGAGCCCTCACCGGCCTCGCGGCGACCGGCGGTGTCATCACCTCCGCGGGCCTGGTGCTCGCCGGCACGTTCGCGGCCCTGGCGACATTGCCCATCGTCGGCTTCGCGGAGATCGGCTTCGCGGTGGCCTTCGGCGTCCTGCTGGACACCTTGGTCGTCCGGTCGGTGCTGGTCACCGCGCTCACCCTCGACATGCGGCACCGCGTGTGGTGGCCGAGCCGGCTGGACCGCCCGCGCCGCGGGCGGCCTGTCGAGGAGCCGGTCGCGCTGGACGCCCCGCACGCCGGTACGTGAGCCCCGGCCCCGGACAGGGTGACCGCCCGCGCCGGGCGCGGGCGGTCACCTGCGGCGCGGCGGGTGTCAGGCGTTGGGACGCTTGCCGTGGTTGGCGCCCTTCTTCTTCCGGGCGCGCCGCTTGTTGCCTCGCTTGGACATGATGCCCAACTCTCTCGTACGGGACATTTCGACCGCGGTCAGTCTATGACCGGCCCTGACCGGCGGCACGTCAGTCCGGGAAGTGCTCGCGCATGAAGGCGTTGCGGAAGACCCCCGAAGGGTCGCGCCGGGCGGCGAGCCGCCGGAAGTCGTCGTAACGCGGGTAGAGCTCGCGCAGGGCGTCGGGCGACGGGGTGAAGAGCTTGCCCCAGTGCGGGCGTGCGGAGAAGGGGCGCAGGGCCTCCTCGACGACCTGGACCGCCCGCGTGACGGCGGCGGCGTCCGGGGTCCAGGTGAAGTGGAAGGCCACGCTGTCCCGGCCGTGGGCGGGGCTGAGCCACAGGGAGTCGGCCGCCACGGTACGGATCTCGCCGATCAGCACCTCGGACGAGAATCGTTCCCGCACCCGCCACAGGGCGTCGAACGCCGCCACCGCGTCACGCCGGCCGACGAAGAACTCCGACTGGATCTCCTCGCCGCTGCTCGGGGTGAACTCCAGGCGGAAGTGCGGAAGCCGCTCGTACCAGGGGCCGGCGAGGCCTTGCTGCGGTGTGCAGTGCGCGCCGGGCATACCCGGGATCGGGTGCCGCGGCCCGTCCGCCGCGGTGGCCCCGAACAACGTGTCCGGGGCGGGCCCCGCCCCCTCGGCGTCGACCCGCTCCTTGAGCCACACCTGGTCGGCGGCGCGGTCCCGCCAGCGGGTGAAGACCGACACGCTGTACCCCGCGGACATCACCGCGTCGAAGTTCTCCCGGAACTGCTCCCCCGGCATGTCCTCGTAGACGGTCTGGCGCACGGCGAAGGCCGGGACGAGGTCGAGGGTCAGCTGCGTCACGACGCCCAGGGCACCCAGGGCGACCACGGAGCCGTCGAAGTCGGCCTCGCCGCGCCGGATCTCGGCGAGCTCGCCGTCGGCGGTGACCATGGTCAGTGCGCTGACCGCGCCTGCCAGGTTGCGCCGGCCGGTGCCGGAGCCGTGCGTGCCGGTGGCGCACGCCCCGGCCACGGAGATGTGCGGCAGCGAGCCGAGGTTGTGCAGCGCCAGACCCGCCTCGTCGATCGCGCGGACGATCTCGCCGAAGCGCAGCCCCGAACCGACAGTGGCGGTGCGCGCGGTGCGGTCGACCTCGACCACGGCCGGCAGCCGAGAGGTCGAGACGTGCTCGCCGTCGGTGTCGGCGACGGTGCTGAAGGAGTGCCGGGTGCCGAGGGCGCGCACCCGTCGGGACCGGGCCACGATCTCCTGCAGCTCGGTGACGGACTCGGGGTGGTGGAGCCTTCGTGCGGTGAAGGCGACGTTGCCGCCCCAGTTGCTCTGCGCGGGCATCGCGGTCGTTCCTTCCTGTCCGGCCCCGGTGCCGGCCTGCGCGCGGCGCGCGGCCTGCCGGTCCGGCGGTTCGGGGCCTGCCGTTCCAGGACGATTCTCGCCGCAGTGGCCGGGGGCGCGGGACCGGGGGTGCACCGTCGGGCCCGAACGCGCCGGTCCACCCACCCCTTCAAGTATTGACGTGACCCCGTCACGCTGGCATGGTCTAGACCTAGCTGAACCCAACGGGACGGTGCGACAGGGAAGTTCACGCCGTCCTGGCCACGACGCACGCCGCGCCGCGCCCGTGCATGACCTCCTCCGAGAAGACCCGCGCCTGACGTGCGGAGCACCCCCGCGAAGCTCCCTCCCCCCACGACCACGGCCCCGGGCCGGGTAAGGAGCGTCTCCCCCATGTCCACGTCCCTCACCGGACGGCTTCCCGCAGGGCGTACCGTCCTCGGCCCGTCCGCGGTGTTCGCCGTCCTCGCGGCACTCCTGGCCACGTTGTTCGTCGCCACACCGACCGCCCGCGCGGCGGACGGTCAGATCAGCGGCCTGGCGGGCAAGTGCGTCGACGTCGCCGGGGCGAACAGCGCCAACGGCACCGCCGTACAGCTCTACGACTGCAACGGGACCAACGCCCAGCGCTGGTCCAACCCCGGCGACGGCACGCTGCGCGCGCTCGGCAAGTGTCTCGACATCGTCGACCGCAGCACCGCCGACGGTGCCGCCGTCCAGCTGTGGGACTGCGCGGGCAGCGCCAACCAGCAGTGGGTCGTCACCGCGGCGCACGACATCGTCAACCCCGCCGCCGACAAGTGCCTCGACGTCCGCGACAACACCTCCGCCAACGCCACCCGGCTGCAGATCTGGACCTGCACCGGCGGGGCGAACCAGAAGTGGAACGCCCCCGCGAGCGGCGGTGGCGGCGGCACGAACCCGTCCGGATTCGTGGTCAGCGAGGACCAGTTCAACCAGATGTTCCCGGGCCGGAACTCCTTCTACACCTACAGCGGCCTGATCGCGGCCCTGAGCTCCTACCCGGGCTTCGCCAACTCCGGCAGTGACACGGTGAAGAAGCAGGAGGCCGCCGCCTTCCTCGCCAACGTCAGCCACGAGACCGGCGGACTGGTCTACATCGTCGAGCAGAACACGGCCAACTACCCGCACTACTGCGACTGGGGCCAGCCTTACGGCTGCCCGGCCGGCCAGGCCGCCTACTACGGCCGCGGCCCGATCCAGCTCAGCTGGAACTTCAACTACAAGGCCGCGGGCGACGCGCTCGGCATCGACCTGCTGGGCAACCCCTGGCGCGTCGAACAGGACGCGGCCGTGGCCTGGCGCACGGGCCTTTGGTACTGGAACACCCAGAGCGGCCCCGGCACCATGACCCCGCACAACGCCATGGTGAACCAGGCCGGTTTCGGCCAGACCATCCGCTCCATCAACGGCTCCCTGGAATGCGACGGCCGCAACCCGGCACAAGTGCAGAGCCGCGTGAGCAAGTACCAGCAGTTCACGGGGATCCTCGGGGTCAGCCCGGGCGCCAACCTCTACTGCTGAGCCCCCGCCAGCCGCACCGCCGCCGCGTGGGTGCGGCCCGGACGTCTGGGCAGCACCCGCG
>NZ_JBYIQW010000064.1:0-40810 GCF_057707815.1 Actinacidiphila sp. bgisy160 | reverse complement strand
GCACCCCGGCACCCCGGCGGGCCAGGCGTGGGCTAGGCGGTCGGGCGGCCCATGGCGCGGAACGTCCAGCCCGCCTCACGCCACCCCGCCGGCTCCAGCGCGTTCCGCCCGTCGATGATGTGCCGCTGCCCGGCCACCGCCCCCAGCGCCACCGGGTCGAGCTCGCGGAACTCCCGCCACTCCGTCAGGTGCAGCACCACGTCGGCCCCGCGAACCGCCTCCAGCGCGCTCACGGCGTACCCGAGCGTCGGGAAGATCCGCCGGGCGTTGTCCATCGCCTTGGGGTCGTACACGGTGACCTGGCCGCCCTGGAGGTGGATCTGCCCGGCGACGTTGAGCGCGGGGGAGTCCCGCACGTCGTCGGAGTCCGGCTTGAAGGCCGCTCCGAGCACCGCGATCCGCTTGCCGAGGAAGCCGCTGCCGCCGCAGGCCTCGCGGGCGAGCTCGACCATGTGGGCGCGGCGGCGCATGTTGATGGAGTCGACCTCCCGCAGGAACGTCAGCGCCTGGTCCGCGCCGAGCTCGCCGGCCCGGGCCATGAAGGCACGGATGTCCTTGGGCAGGCAGCCGCCGCCGAAGCCGATGCCGGCGCGCAGGAACTTCTTGCCGATCCGCTCGTCGTGACCGATGGCCTCGGCGAGCTTCACCACGTCCCCGCCGGCCGCCTCACTGACCTCGGCCATGGCGTTGATGAAGGAGATCTTGGTGGCGAGGAAGGCGTTGGCCGCCGTCTTGACCAGTTCCGCGGTCGGGAAGTCCGCGACGACGAAGGGCGTGCCCTCGCCGACAGGGGTCGCGTAGACCTCGCGCAGCAGCTTCTCGGCGTGCTCGGAGGCGACGCCGACCACGATCCGGTCCGGGTGCAGGGTGTCCTCGACCGCGAAGCCCTCGCGCAGGAACTCGGGGTTCCATGCCAGCTCCGCCCGGTCGCCGGCGGGGGCGAGCTCGGCCAGGCGGGCCGCCAGCCGGGCGGCGCTGCCGACCGGCACGGTCGACTTGCCGACGACCAGCGTGGGCCGCTCCAGGTGCGGGGCGAGCGACTCGAAGGCGCTGTCGACGTGGCTCATGTCGCAGGCGTACTCGCCGTGCTTCTGCGGCGTGTTGACGCAGACGAAGTGGACGTCGCCGAAGGCGGCCACCTCCTCCCAGGAGGTGGTGAAGCGCAGCCGCCCGCTGGAGCCCGGCAGGCCCGCGACATGGCGGCTCAGCAGCTCCTCCAGGCCCGGCTCGTACATGGGCACGCGGCCCGCCGAGAGGGTCTCGATCTTGGCGGGGTCGATGTCCAGGCCCAGCACCTCGAAGCCCAGCTCGGCCATCGCCGCGGCGTGCGTGGCGCCGAGATAGCCGGTGCCGATCACGGTGAGCTTGAGCGCCATGCGGAGGGTCCCTCCCAGGTCGTGGCCGAATGCGATGTTGAGCATAGCCCTGGGCGGCGAACGTGTTTTCCCGGCGCGGGCACGGAAGCAAGCCCCAGGAATGGCCATGGCACGGTCCCACGGGCCACAATGCCCCCTACGCACGCGTGGGGAGCGGGTGCACACGGTGGGGGTGAATGGTGACGACGTCGGATCCGGTCGGCCACGAGAAGACGGCGGTCGCGGAAACAGAGCGGGAAACGGCACCGGGAAAGGCCACGGAGCCGGCCCGCGGCAGGCGCAGCCGCACCAGGCGGGTGCTGCTGGGCGCACTGGCCCTGCTGGCCGTGGGCGTGCTGGGCGTGGCCGGGACGTTGTGGTGGGCGGTGGACCACTACACCGGCAAGGTGGACCGCATCCCCGACGTGTTCCCGACGAACGTGCCGGAGAGTGAGCAGCCGCAGGCCGCCAAGGGCGGCGAAACGTTCCTCCTGGTCGGCGTGGACGCCCGCTCCGACCTGCCGACCACCGGCCGGGACGCCGAGGCCCCGGAGTGGAAGCGCGGCGCCCAGCGCAGCGACACGATGATGCTGGTGCACCTGCCGGCCGACCACAAGCACGCCTATGTGGTCTCGCTGCCCCGCGACAGCTGGGTCTCGATCCCGGGGAACGGCAAGGCCAAGTTGAACGCCGCCTTCTCCTGGGGCGGCCCGCCGCTGCTGATCGACACCGTGCAGCGGCTCACCGACGTGAAGGTCGACCATCTCGCCGTCATCGACTGGAGCGGCTTCAGGACCCTCACGGACGACATCGGCGGCGTGGACCTGGCCGGGAAGCACATGAACGGCGAGGAGGCCCTGAAGTACGTCCGTGAGCGCTACAACCTGCCGCGCGGCGACCTGGACCGCACCCACCGCCAGCAGGCCTTCCTGCGCGCGGTGATCGCCAAGACGCTGACCAGGGACTCCATGAGCAACCCGATCAAGGCGAAGGAGCTGCTGGACCGCGTCACCAGCGTGGTCAGCGTCGACGACCGGCTCTCCGACGGGGACCTGCGCGACCTGATGTGGAGCATGCGCGGGGTGCGCGCGGGCGACATGGTCTTCATGAACGCCCCGGTGGGCGGTCTCGACATGATCAAGGGCCAGTCGGTGGTGCTGCTCGACGAGAACGGCAGCGATCAGCTGTGGGAGGCCATGCGCAACGACACCATGGCCGACTACGTGGCGAACCACTCCCTCGACCGCCTGGGCTCCTCCACCCCGTAAAGGCCCGCGGGCACCGGCGGGAGGACCGGAGGGGCCGGCCGGGGCGCGGTGCGCGCGCCCGGCCGGCCCCTCGGCCGTCGCAGGAGATCAGGAATCCGGCGTGACCGTGACCTTGTCGTCGTTCTTCAGCTCCGAGACGAGCTGCTTGACCTTCGGCATGTCCCACTTGAGCGCGCTGCCGACGTTGGTGCTGATGGAGCCCGCGGTCGGCATGTTCATCGAGACGCCGTCACCGCCGGAGACGCTCTTCATCGCCCAGAACATCGACGCCAGGTCCCACAGGCTCATGTCCTTGTCGACGATCAGCGTGTCCAGGCCGGCGCCCATCGTCGGATAGAGCTTGAAGGGGTTCAGGACCGTGCTCGGCGTGGCCGTCTGGCTCGCGAGAGCGGCGAGGAACTTCTGCTGGTTCTTGGTGCGGCCCAGGTCTCCCTCGGCCTCCTGGTAGCGCTGCCGGACGAAGGCCAGGGCCTCGTCGCCGCCCAGGGTCTGCTTGCCCTTCTTGATGTGCAGGCCCGAGTTCTTGTCGTCGATGTCGCGGGGGATGTCCAGCTCGACACCCCCGACCGCGTCGACCAGGCTCGCGAAGCCGGCGAAGCCGATCTCCGCGTAGTGGTCGATGCGCAGGCCCGTGTTGTACTCGATCGTGCGCACCAGCAGCGTCGGCCCGTCTATGGAGTAGGACGCGTTGAGCTTGTTCTGGCCGCGCGAGGCGAAGGTCTTGCCGGACTCGGAGCCCTTGAACTCGGGGATCGTGACGTAGGAGTCGCGGGGGAGCGAGATCAGCGAGTTCCCGTTGTCCCCGATGTGCAGGATCATCATCGAGTCGGTGCGCTTGCCGTCGGCCGAGCCGGTGTGCAGCTGCTTCTTCTGCTCGCTGGACAGGCCCTCACGGCTGTCGGAGCCGACGATGAGGTAGTTGGTCCCCTCGCCGGCCTCAGGGCGGTCTATGACCGTGCCGAGGTCCACCTCGCGGCGCACCTTGCCGTCGGCCCAGAAGTACGTGCCGGCCGACCAGGCGGCGACCACGACGACCAGGCCGATCAGGACGCCCTTGACCCGCCGCTTGCGGCTGCCGGGCGGGGAGGTGCGACCGCCGGTCGACGGGGGGCCGTACGAGCCGCCGCCGTAGCCGTCGTGGCCGCCGCCGGGCCCTCCGTGACCGGGACCGCCGCTTCCGTACGCCTGCTGGCGCGGCACGCTGCCGGGAGCCGCCGCCGCACGGCGCGGGGACAGCTCGGGCGGCAGCGGCGGCTCGGAGACCTGCTGCTGCCGCTGGTTCCTGTTGTCGGACCAACCGTCGGGCCATGCGTTCATGTACGGCAGTGTGCCCTGCCGCCCTGCCCCGCGGTGCCTCCGTGGCGCTTCTGAAGCAGAGCTGATGCAAAGGTCACAGGACCGCTGCCATGCCGTGACCCATTGTGCCCACGCGCTCTCAGCCGGTGAGATGCGTTGGGGTGTTGGTGTGCGTCTCGATCATTCCGGCGGCCTGTTCCAGCAGTTCGTGCGCCAGGTTGGAGCAGGCCCGGGAGGCCGCCACGTCCTCCCCGATGCGCATGTCCGGCTCGTCGTGCGGATTGCGCCGCGAATAACCATGACCCACCACGCCCGGGGCGCCGTCCCCGGTGAGCGAGGCGGTGCAGGCCGTGCGGTTGCCGTCCTCCTCCAGGGACAGCTTGATCGTCCACGTCTTCTCCATGGCGGATCACCTCTTGGGCATCGGGACGTCGGTCCCCCTTCCAGCATCCGCCCGGCCCACCCGGGGGGCAAGGTGTGCCCGGCGGGGAGCACGGCACGGCGGTGCTTAGGGTGGAGCCATGTTCGAGGAGCCACCCCCGCACCCTGTCCCGTCCAAGCCCACGTCCGCCTCGCGGATCACGCTGGCGCACATCATGACCCACCACGACACGAACCTGCTGGGCACCGTGCACGGCGGCGTGGTCATGAAGCTCGTCGACGACGCGGCGGGGGCCGTCGCCGGACGGCACTCCGAGGGTCCCGCGGTGACCGGCGCCATGGACGAGATGGCCTTCCTGGAACCGGTGCGGGTCGGCGACCTGCTCAAGGTGCAGGCCCAGGTCAACTGGACCGGGCGCAGCTCCATGGAGGTCGGCGTGCGCGTGCTCGCCGAGCGCTGGAACGAGTCCGGTCCGGCGACCCAGGTGGCCAGCGCCTACCTGGTCTTCGTGGCCGTGGACGCCGAGGGCATGCCACGCGCGGTGCCCCGGATCGAGCCCGAGACCGAACGGGACCGGCGCCGTCTGCAGGAGGCCCAGATCCGCCGCACGCACCGGCTGGCCCGCCGCCGGGCGATCATGGAGCTGCGCGAGAAGCGCGCCGCCGAGGGCTTCGACGACTGACGGCGCCGGCCGGCCCGGCCCTCAGCCGCACAGGATGCGGTCCCCACGCATCGGCGGGAGCTCCACCGGCGGGGGCGCGGGCGGGTCCGGCTCGCCGGCCCGCACCGGGGTCACGCCGTCGTAGTCCGCCCCCACGGTGATCCGCAGCGTCGGCCCCAGCCCGGACACCGGGCGCAGCTCCGCGTACGGCAGGGCCGTCCCCAGGGCCTTGGCGGAGCGGTCCCAGCCCGGGTCGTAGTGGATGACCGTGTACTCCGCGTCGTGCCGGACGGTGTTGCCGGGTGTACCGGTGGTGCGGAAGCCCAGGCGGCGCAGTTCCTTGTCCACCCGCGCCCCCAGCCCGTTGACCGTCGTCCCGTTGTTGACCTGGACGCGGATCGACTTGGGCGGCACGTCGACCTGTTCCGGCTCGGGCGCCGAGGGGCTGGGCGTGACCGGGGGCCCGCCGTCGGGGCCGGTGAGCGGGCGGTCCTCGCGGAGCGCGTCGAAGAGCCGCTTCGCGCCCTTGACGTCCCAGCGCAGGGTCGTCCCCACCCCCTGCACCCGGAACGGCGTGGCGTCCACCGGCACCGTGGCGAACTCCGTCGAGCGGGCCCCGAAGCCGCCCCGCAGTCCGGTGGCGAGCGCGATCAGGTCGTCCGGCTTGGTCTGCCGGTCCGCGCGCACCGAGCCCAGCGCCGCCCGGGCCACCTGGTCGAGCTTGACGGGGTTCTGCAGCAGCCCGATGTCGGTGACCCGGCGGACCAGGGCGGACAGGAACAGCTGCTGGTTCTGCATCCGCGGGAGGTCAGGGCCGCCGGGCTGGTGGCCGGAGCGCACGTAGCGCAGCGCCGTGGCGCCGTCCGCGCGGACCGTGCCGGCGGGCAGCTCGAGACCGGTCACGGCGTCCCGCAGCGGGCGGGCGAAGCAGAGGTCGACGCCGCCGATCTTGTCGACGGTCTTCATGAAGGAGCCGAAATCGAACTCGGCGTAGTGGTCGACCTTGAGCCCGGTCATCTTCTCCACCGTGCTGACGGCGAGCGCGGGGCCGCCCACCCCCCAGGCCCACTTCAGCTTGCCGGGGCGGGGCAGCTCCGCGTACGAGTCCCGCGGCAGGGCGACGACGCTGACCCGCCGGCCGTCCCTCGACAGGTGCGCCAGCATCATCGTGTCGGTGCAGTCGCACGGTTCCCCGCCCAGGCGCAGCCCGGTGCGCTGTGCCGCGGTGAGCCCGCGGCGCACGTCCGTGCCGACCAGCAGGAAGTTGGTGCCCTTGGTGGAGGTGGGCCGGTTCTTCATCCCGGCGAAGGCGTCCACCCGCTCCAGGCGGTCGTCCATGTGCCCCAGGACGGCGTGCCCGATCCCGCTGGTGGTCAGGATGCCCAGCGAGACGGCGCCGAGGACGCGCATCCCACGGCGCATCCCACGGCGCATCTGCGGCCGCTTCCGGACCCGGCGGGCGGCTGCGACGGGTTGCTGACGGCGACGAGCGACGGTCATGGAGTCACGCTAAGGAGTCATACCGTCGTACGGGATGAGCCCCGCCCGGCCGCACGCGCTCGTATCATCCGTTCGCGGTAACGTGTGCGGCTGTGAACGCTGCGACCCCCCACGTGCTGCCCGCCGTCTCCGTGATCATGCCGGTGCTCGACGAGGAGCGGCACCTGCGCAACTCCGTCCGCCACATCCTCGAGCAGGACTACGCGGGCGAGCTCGAGGTCGTCATCGCCCTCGGCCCCTCCACGGACCGCACGGACGAGATCGCGGCGGAGCTGGTGCGCGAGGACCCCCGGGTCCACACGGTGCCCAATCCCACCGGCCGTACCCCCGCCGCCCTGAACGCCGCCATCAAGGCCTCCCGGCACCCGGTCGTGGTGCGGGTCGACGGCCACGGCATGCTCTCGCCCGACTACATCAAGACCGCGGTGCGGCTGCTGGAGGAGACCGGCGCCGCCAACGTCGGCGGCATCATGCACGCCGAGGGCGAGAACGACTGGGAGCGCGCCGTCGCCGCCGCCATGACCTCGAAGATCGGCGTCGGCAACGCGGCCTTCCACACCGGCGGCGCCGCCGCCCCCGCCGACACCGTCTACCTCGGGGTCTTCCGCCGTGAGGTGCTGGAGCAGCAGGGCGGCTACAACGAGGAGTTCATCCGCGCCCAGGACTGGGAGCTGAACTACCGCATCCGCGAGGCCGGCGGCCTGATCTGGTTCTCGCCCGAGCTGCGCGTCTCCTACCGCCCGCGGCCCAGCGTGCGGGCGCTGGCCAAGCAGTACAAGGACTACGGGCGCTGGCGCCGCGTCGTCACCCGGTACCACCAGGGCTCGGTCAACCTGCGCTACCTGGCCGCCCCGGCCGCCGTCGTGGCCATCGCGGCGGGTGCGGTGGTGGGCGCCGCGGTCACCCCGCTCGGTTTCGTCGTCCCCGGCGGCTACCTCGCGGCCATCGCACTGGGCTCGCTCCCGGCCGGCAAGGGCCTGTCCGCCGGCGCGCGGCTGCGGATCCCGGTGGCGCTCGCCACGATGCACATGTCGTGGGGCTTCGGGTTCCTGACCAGCCCGCGCTCGCTCGCCCGGCGGGTGATCGCCAGCCGCCGCCCGGCGGTGCGGGCGGCGGCGGACGCGTGACGCGCGGGATGGACCTCTACCAGCGGTTGTAGCGGTTCACCTTCATGCAGGCCGAGTCGTCAGAGGCGTTCAGCGCGCTCGCGCTGTCCAGTACCTCCTTGGTGTCGGTCGCCGCCGGGTAGGTCGTCCCGGTCGTCCAGTCGGCTCCGATCACCAGCGTGATGCCCTCGGCGGAGGAGGACTTCTTCACCACGCCGGCGGGCAGCTTCAGCGCCTTCGCGACGGCCAGGGCGTTCGCCTTGTCGTCGTCGCCCGGGTAGGTGATCGTGCTGCCGGACTGCGACTGCGGCGTGGAGTCGGACTCGGCCTGGGTGAAGCCCAGCGCCTTCAGCTTCTGCGTGACCGTGCTCGCCCGGCGGGGGACCGCGGGCGTCGAGGCGCTGCCGGTGCCGTTCTGGACCGTCACCGCGATCTCGCCCTCGGGCGAGGCCTTCGCGGTGGTGGTGGTGGACTTGTCGGCCTTCTCCTTCTTGGAGGCCTTGCCGTCCACGGCCTGGTCGTTGCGGAGCAGCGTGAACAGCTTGGACGCCGCCGAGGTCGGCACGACGTGCGCGACCGGGTTCTGCGGGTCGGCGCCCCAGGGCATCGTCGTCATGGTGATGCGGTCGGTGGGTACGCGCTTGAGGTCGTTGCCCAGGTCGTAGAGCTTCTTGACCGTACCGAGGCCGGTGTCGACGGTCAGCGCCTTGGTGGCGGCCTCCGCCAGACCGGTCAGCGCGCCGGGGTCGGTGAGCTTCGTGCCCGACTTCAGCTGGCGCACCATCGCGTTCATGTACATGTGCTGGGCGTGCGTACGGCCGATGTCGCTGCCGTCCTCGAAGCCGTGCCGGGTGCGCAGCCACTGCAGGGCCTGCTTGCCCTTGATGACGTGGTCGCCCTTGGTGAGCTTCAGCCCGGACTTGCTGTCGTAGACGTTGTCCTTGACGCATACCGGGACGCCACCGACCGCGTCGGCCATGGAGACCACGCCGGCGAAGTCGATCATCATGAAGTGGTCGATGGATATGTCGGTCAGCTTCTCCCAGGTGGCCACGGTGCAGCCGGGACCGCCGTGCTGGAGGCTCGTGTTGATCGTGTCCGTCGTGGACTCGGGGTAGACGTGTCCGTCGTCCGGGTCGGTGCACTTGGGGATGGTGACCCGGGTGTCGCGCGGGATGCTGACCACGGTCATGTTGCTGCGGTCCGCGGAGACGTGCAGCAGCATCTGGACGTCGGCGAGCGGCTTGCGGTCCGCGTCGCCCTTGGCGCCGCCGAGCTTCTGGTTCTCCTTGGAGGCCCGGCTGTCGGAGCCGAGGAGGAGGATGTTCAGCGGGGTCTGGCCCGCCGCGTTCGCCTTGCTCTTGGTGGCCTTGCTGTCGCCGAGGTTCAGCGCGTCCTTCTTGATGTTCGCGTTGAGGTGCTGGTAGTACGCGTAGGCGGCGCCGGCCGTGCCGAGTATCGCCACCGACGTGACGATCGCCACCCAGCGCAGGGCGCGTCTCTTGCCCTTCTTGCGACGGCGGTTGCCGCGGCGGCCGCTGCCGTCGTGGGCGTCGTCGCCACCGTCGCCCCGCGTCGCGGTCAGGGTGCCGCTCGACCCCGCGTCGTCCTTGTGGTCGCCGTAATCGCCGTAGTCCGCCCTGTGGCCGTCGTCGCCGTGGCCGCCGGTGTCGTAGCCCGTGGCGTCGTGGCCCGCCGGCTGGTAGGGCGCGTACGGCTCCTGCGGCCGGTAGCCGCCCCACTGCGGGTCCTGGGGCGGGTAGCCGCCGCGCTGCGGCTGCCGGGGGACCGTCGGGTGGGGTGCGGGTTGCTGCGGGACGTACGGCTGTCCGTGACCGTTCCCGTACGGAGAGTCGTCCCATCCGGGCTCGTGGGGATCGTAGGGGGCGTTCCGCCCTCCGGGGATGCTGCCGTGGCGCATGTGGGCCCTCCCATGACGCGCTGGTCACTACGGTCACCGGTTGCGCTGCAGCGCGCGGATCGTGGGTGATCTCAGCTGTGCGACTGTCAAGGTCCTGTGGAACCGGAACAGCCCTGCTCGCGGATGGTTGGAGGTCACGATACATAAACCGCGACAGAGCCAAGGCATTCGATCCCTATCGCCTGTGCAAAGCGATCGTGCGCATTACCCCAAACCGGGATCCCAGCGATATGGCCTGTACACGTCCATGCAGGCTGAATCATTCGCTCCGTTCAGGGCCCCGGCGCTCGTGGGCAGCGCTCCGTCGTCGTCGGCGGCACCGTGGAAGACCGTCCCGTCCCGCCAGTCCGCGCCCACGACGAGTGTGACGGAGGCGACATGTGAGGATTCCTTCACAACACTGCCGGGGAGCTTGAACACCTTCGCCACGGCGAGCGCGTCCGAGCGGCCCTGTGCGCCCTCGGCGGCCGGGTAGTCGATCACGGTGGCCGTCGACGGCTGCGGCGCGGCGACCGCCGCCGCCTGCCCGAAGCCGGCCTGCTTCAGCACTCCGGCCAGGGCGTTCGCCCTGCCGTTCACGGGAGTGCCGGTGACGTCGCCCGCGGTGCCGTTGACGACCGCGACCGGGATGTCCGCCGCGGGCCGGGCCGCAGGCCCCGTCTGCGCGGGCTTCTTCGCCTTCTTCTTCCCCTTGTCGTCGAAGGGGACGTCGTGGACGAGCCGTGACCACACCTTGGGGGCGGCCACCGGGTCCGGCATGTAGTGCTGGTCGTTCTCGGTGTCGGTGACCGGCGGCATGGTCAGCGTCGTGATCCGGTTCGACGGGACGCTCTTGAGCTGCATGCCGAGGTCGAAGAGCTTCTTCGGGGTGCCGATCTCCTCCGACACCTGCAGCGCCTTGGTGGCGGCCTCGGCGAGGTCGCGCAGCCGCCCGCCGTCGGTGAAGACGTTCTGCGAGCGCAGTTCGCGCACCATCGAGTTCATGTACATGTGCTGCGCCTTGGCGCGCCCGAGGTCGCTCTCGAAGGCGTGCCGGGTGCGCAGCCACTGCAGCGCCGTCTTCCCGGTTATCCTCTGGCTGCCGGCCTCCAGCTTCAGCCCGGAGCCGCCCGGCTGCTGCGGGGTCGGGTGGTCCCACACGGGCTGCTTCACGCAGACCTCGACGCCGCCGACCGCGTCGGCCATCTTCACCACACCCGCGAAGTCGATCACCATCCAGTGGTCGATGTAGACCTTGGTGAGGTTCTGCACGGTGGCGAGCGTGCAGCCGGGACCGCCGCGCGCCAGGCTCTCGTTGATGATCGCGTGCGTGGTGGCGGCGAACGTCTTGCCCGTCTCCGGATCGGTGCACTGCGGGATCGGCACCCGGGTGTCGCGCGGGATGCTCACCACGGACATGTTGCTGCGGTCGGCGGAGACGTGCAGCAGCATGATCACGTCTGCCCGGGGTGCCTCGCCTTTGGTGTACTTGGCGCCGCCGAGCTTGAGGTTCTCCGCGGAGTTACGGCCGTCGGCGCCCAGCAGCAGGATGTTCAGCGCGTTCGTCGGCGCCTTCGCCACGTCGCTGTCACCGCTGTTCCGCTTTCCCTTGCGGATGTTGTGGCTGAGGTGCTCGTAGTACGCGTAGGCGGCCCCCGCCGTCCCGAGTGTCAGCAGCGCGAGGGTGACCGCGATCCATCGGACGACCCGGCGTCTGCGCCGCCGATGTGGCGGCGTTCGTCCGTCCGGCTGCCCGTCGCCGCCGTGCCCCGGGTCCGTGTGCGGGCCCCGCGGCGCGTCCTTGCCCCGCTGCGCCGCCCCGTTCCGCGGGTGGTCGTCGTAGAGGCTGTCGTCCCAGCCGAGATCGCGCACACGACTGTCCGTCATAATCCGGTCCCCACCCCTGATACCCCTGTCGGCCTCGGTGCCCTTGGCGGGCGGCTACTTGGCGCACACGCTCTTGTCGTCCGCCTCGACCTTCTGGATGCCCTCGGGCGCCTTCGTCGGTGCGGCGATCGGCGTACCCGCCTGCGTGAAGTCCTTGCCGAGGGTGAGCGTCATGTTGGCGCGCGGCGCGGCGTCCTCGGTGCCCTGCTTGAGCGCGGAGGCCGGCAGCCCCATCATCTGGGCCAGCCGCCGTGCCTGGTCGGCCTGGTTGGGCGCGTACTCCAGCGTCGTCTTCCTCACCTCGGCAGGCGCGTTGCCGCCGTTGGTGGAGCGGCTGACACCCTCGTCGTTCTGCAGCCAGTTGACGGTGTCCTGGGCGGCTCCGAAGATCCCGCTGCCGTTCAGCACCTCGACCCGGACGTCGATCGGGTCGGCCTTGGGGCCCTTGAGCTTGGCCGCCTCCGACGCCTTCTGCTTCTTCTTCACCTCGGTGAGCGAGATGTCGTTCTTCACCATCGTGAACAGCTGCGGCGCCTTGGTCTCGTCCAGCACCACCGTGGTGTGCACCTTCTCGGCGGGGTTGTCTATCACCGGCACCGTCGCGAAGGTGATGTTCTTGGTGTTGACCCGGCTCAGGTCCTTGGCGAGCTCGCTCAGTTTGGTCACGCTGCCGATGCCGGTGTCGACGGTGAGCGCCTTCGTCGCCGTGTTCGCCAGCTTGAGCAGCTTGGTCGGACTGGTCAGCGTGTCGCCCGACTTCATCTTGCGCACCATCGAGCTGAGGAACTGCTGCTGCAGTTCGATGCGGCTCAGGTCGCCGCCAAAGCCGACGCTGTGCCGGGTGCGGACGAAGGCCAGCGCCTGCTCACCCGCGACGGTGTGCCGTCCCTTGGCCAGCTTGAGGTGCGAGCCCGGGTCGTCGATGTCCTTGGCCAGGCACACCTCGACGCCGCCGACCGCCGTCGACAGGTCCTTCACCGCGTCGAAGTTGGCCATCATGAAGTGGTCCGGGGTGACACCGGTCAGCGCCTTGACGGTGCGCATCGTGCAGCCCGGGTCCCGGCCGTACTGGCCCAGACTGGTGTTGAAGCGGACGCCGCGCTCACCCGGGATGATCTTCGTGGAGCCGTCGCGCTGCTTCGTCGGGCAGTCCGGGATGTCGGTGATGATGTCGCGGGGGATGCTCAGCGCCGTCGCGTTGGAGCGGTCCTTGGAGACGTGGAAGAGGATTGTGGTGTCGGCGTGGCCGACGTTGGCCGCGTCGCCGTACTTGCCCTTCAGGCCCTGCCGGCTGTCGGTGCCGATGACGAGGATGTTGACCGGCCCGGTGGACGTGGCGTTCTTGGAGCCGATGCCCGGGTCGATCGCGTTGATGTTGCCGTTGAGCTGCTGGTACAGCGCGTAGACGCCCACGCACGCCGCGATGACGATGACACCGAGCGTGCCGGCGGTCCAGATCAGGGCCCGCTTCTTGGCCGACTTCCGGGGCCTGGGGCGGCGCCGGCTGGTGCGCGCGGCCGCCCGGCCGCCGCCCTCGCTCCTGGTGCCGCCGGCGGCCCGGCTGCCGCCCGCCGCCCGGCCGTTGCCCACCGCCCTGCCCGCGCCCGCGGCCCGGCCGTCACCGTCGGAGCGGCCGCCCGTCGTGTCGCGGCCCTCGCCCGCGGCGCCGGAACGGCCCTGCCGAGCGCGGCTGCCGCCCTGCGGCAGGACGCGCTGTGCCCGCCGGCCCGCCCCCTGCGCCGGGACGCCGCGCTCAGGCTGCTGCGGGGGATCGAGCCGCAACTGGTAGCTGCCCGTCTCGGGATCGAAAACCCACTGATCCGCCGGGTCGACCTGCTGCCTACGGCCTTGCGTGTCCACGGTCGATCGAGTCCTCCGTCTCGGCCGCTGCAACAGGCCGGATCGCTCACACTAACCCCACAGTTCAGCGTCTACGCCCGCCGGTGACAAATTCCGCTCTCCTACACCTGGACAAACTGTTCAATCCCCGCTGCCGCACACATCGCGGTCTGCGGTGGTGCCGCGGTACGAGGGGGAGGCGCTCGCCGAACCCGACGGCGTAGGAGATGCCGGAGAGGCGGTGGAGGTTCCGCCCTTCGCCGGGTGGACGGTACCGGTGGCGGTGCCCTCGTCCCCGTCGACGGTCACCTGCCCGTCCTCGCGCAGGGTCGTGAACAGTTCGCCCGCGGCGGGCTGCACCAGTTCGTCGCGGTTGGGGTCAGCGGTGTACGGACGTCGTGGCACGGTGAGGAAACGCACCTGGTCCGTGGGCGTCTTGCGCAGGCTCTGCGCCAGTTCGTACAGCTCGGCCAGCGAGTCCAGACCCTCGTCCGCGGTGAGCGAGGAGGTCGCGGCGTCCAGCAGCGGGTAGAGCTTGGCGGGGTTGAGCAACACGCCCGTGGTGTCGACCTTCTGGACCAGGGAGGCCAGGAACTGCTGCTGACGGTCCATGCGCTGGGTGTCGCTGCCGTCGCCGATGCCCTTGCGGGCCCGGACATAGCCGAGGGCCTGCTCGCCGCGCAGCACCTGGCGGCCGGCGTCCAGGTCCAGGTGCGCGTCCTGGTCGTGCACGGGGTGCGGGACGCAGACCTCGACACCGCCTACCGCGTCGACCATCTTCTTGAAGCCGTTGAAGTCCACCACGAGGTGGTGGTCGACGCGGATGCCGGTCAGCTTCTCCACCGTGCGGATCGTGCAGGCGGCGCCGCCGAACTCGAACGCCCAGTTGAACTGGGCGAACTGGGGGCTGGACATGCTGCCGTCGGAACGCCGGCACGCGGGGATGCCGACCATGAGGTCGCGCGGCAGGCTCATCGCCGTCGCGCTCTTCCGGTCGGCCGCCAGGTGCAGCAGTATCGCGGTGTCCGAGCGCTGGGTGCCGGTGTCCTGGCCGTACTTGCCGTTGCCGTTGCCGCGGTTGTCCGAGCCCAGGAGCAGGATGTTCTCGGCGGTGGTCGCCTCGGGCAGTACCTTGGGCCGCTCGGACTTCACCCGCATCAGCTCGTGGGCGGTGTCCGTGTCCGTGTGGATGTTCCCGTCGAGCTGCTTGTACAGGTACCAGGAGACCCCTGCCCCCGCCAGCAGCACCAGGGAGACGGCGACGGCGAGGACGCGCACCCAGGTGCGGCGGCGCTTCCTCGGTGCGGCGGCGGGAGGGGCGCCCTCGGCTTCCGGTGAATCGGCTGGCGTGGTCACGTCCGGGCCCGTCCTTACAGGTGCTGCTGATGATCAGGTCACCTATAGAGACCGTCCAAACCCGTCGTCGGTTGTGCGGAGTTGTTCAGTTCCGTCCGAGGCGTCGCTGGACGGGGGGGGCCGTGCCCATGGCTACGCCGTGTGGGTCACCCGCTCGCTCTCCCGGCGTTTGTCCAGGTCGGCGGGGGGCAACCGGTCCAGGTTGCGGCAGAGCACCACGGAGGCGTCCGCCGCCAGAGGCGCCAGCAGCCCGGCGGCCAGCCCGTCCCAGTCGTCGTACGACCGCCCCGACAGCAGTCGCGCCCCGGCCGTCAGCCCCAGGGCCGCGGCGGACGCACGGGCCCGCTCGACCACCTGCGCGCCGGTCAGCTCCTCCCCGCCCGGCAGCTCCAGCGCGGCCGTGTTCGCGTCCACCGGCGCGTACGGGGCGAAGCGGTCGCCCTGTGAGGGCACCTCGACCGCGTAGTCGAGGAAACCCTGCGGAGGCTGCGGGAAGCGGCCGCCCAGCGGACGCAGCGCCAGCGCGACCCGTTCGCCGGAGCAGGCGCGGGCCTCCTCCAGGGTGTCCGGGCCGGAGACCACGAGGTCGGCGCCGCCCGGGTCGCCACCGGGCACCACGACCACGCCGGTGGAGAAGCAGGCGAGCACCCATACCGCGGTCTGCCAGTGAGCCGGCAGCAGCAGTGCCGCGCGGTCACCCGGCTGGGCGCCCAGTTCGTCCTGGATGAGGTTGGCGGTCTTGGCCACCCAGTTGCCGAAGGTGGCCACCGACAGTTCGACGCGTTCGCCTGTGGCGTCGTCGTAGAAGGTGACCAGGGGCCGGGCGGGGTCCACCGCGAGCGCGGAACGCAGCAGGTCGGCGGGTGTACGGGCAGTCGATGTCACACGGCCAGGCTACGTCAGGCGGCGGCGGCGCGCGTGCCGCTGATGCACCGGCAGAAAGGGACAGTTCGTCAGATCCCGGCTGCGGGTTCTGTGCCCTTATGTAACTGTTCTTCCCATGCGTGCACTTCTTGCGACCTCGCTCCCCGCGGCGTGCATGGCTGCCCTCGCCCTGCCGCTCGCCTTCCCCTCCGGCGCCACCGCCACCATCCACGCGCCGGCGCGGGCGGCCGCCCCCGAGACGCCCCCCGGTGCCACCCACACCCTGCCGCTGGCCCCGCTCGCCACCTCCGGCCGTGCCATCGGCGCCCCGCTCTCCCAGGGGCTGCCCGCCCGCGCCGTGCGGCCCTTCTCCCTGATCGGCATCACCTGGGACGACGTCGGCACCGACCTGCGGGGCACCGTCCAGGTCCGGACCCGCGCCGTCGGCACCGGCACCTGGTCCGGCTGGCGCACCGTCGAGGCGCACAACGACGACGCTCCCGACGCCGGCTCGTCCGAGGGCTCGGCCTCCGCGGCGCGCGGCGCCACCGCCCCGCTGTGGGTCGGCCGTTCCGACGGGGTCGAGGTGCGGGTCGTCCCCGAGTCACCCACCGGCAGGCGCGGCGTGCGGCCCGGTCTGCCCAAGGGGCTGCGGCTGGAGATGGTCGACCCCGGGGACGAACCGGGTGACGGGCCCGGCGACGGACTCGGTGACGACCCGGGCGGCAGCCTCCTCGACCCCGACGCCGCGCTGGACCCCGACCCCACCGGTGCCGGTTCCGTTCCCGGGGACCCCTTCGCCGCCGTCGGCCCCCCCGACAGCGGAGACCCCTTCGACGGCGTCGGCCCCAGCGAGGGGGGCTACCCGCTCGGCGGCCGCCAGCAGCAGGACGGCACCACGACCGACACCGCCGCGGATCCGAGCGACACCTCGGGCACCCCGGTCGAGTCCCCCTTCGTCCCCGCGCTCAGCCGGTCCCAGACCGAGGCCCTCACCGGGCAGCGCTTCACCGGCGCGCGCCCCCGCATCATCACCCGGTTCGGCTGGGGTGCCGACGAGCGACTGCGCGACGAGGAGTCGGAGTTCACCGACGCCATCAGCGCGATCTTCGTCCACCACACCGCCACCGGCAACGACTACGAGTGCTCCGACTCCCCCTCGGTCATCCGCGGTATCTACCGCTACCACGTCAAGAGCAGCGGCTGGCGCGACATCGGCTACAACTTCCTCGTCGACAAGTGCGGAAACATCTACGAGGGCCGCAGCGGCGGCGTCTCCAAGGCCGTCTTCGGCGCGCACACCCTCGGCTTCAACGAGCACACCATGGGCATCGCCGTGCTCGGCGACTACTCCCAGGACAAGCCCAGCCGCGACGCCCTGTCGGCCGTCGCCCGGCTCGCCGCGTGGAAACTCGGAATTTACGGCCGGAACCCGGAGGGCATGACACATCTGGTGTCCGGAGGGAGCAACAAGTACCCGAAAGGCACACGCGTTCGCATGAATGTCATCTCGGGCCACCGGGACGGATTCAACACACAGTGCCCAGGGACGGAGTTGTACCACGATCTCGGCATCATCCGCCGCACCGCGGCGCGGCTTCAGGGCCGCTGATCGCACCCTGCATAGGATTGGCCGCTCATTCGTTCGGCCCGCCAGGAAGCGGAGACAAACACAGGTGACTGAAGCGATCCTCTTGGTCGGCGGCAAGGGCACCAGACTGCGCCCCCTGACGGTGCACACCCCCAAGCCGATGGTCCCCGCGGCCGGCGTCCCGTTCCTCACCCACCAACTGGCCCGGGCACGCGCGGCGGGCGTCGAGCACATCGTCCTGGCGACTTCCTACCTCGCCGAGGTCTTCGAGCCGCACTTCGGCGACGGGTCCGCCCTCGGGCTGCGCCTGGATTACGTCACCGAGGACGAGCCGCTCGGCACCGGCGGCGCCATCCGCAACGCCGCCGACCGCCTGGACTGCGCCCCCGGCGACCCGGTCCTGGTGTTCAACGGGGACATCCTCACCGGTCTCGACATCGCCGGCCTCGTCGCCACCCACCGCGACTCGGGCGCGGACGTCTCCCTCCACCTGACCCGCGTCGAGGACCCGCGCGCCTTCGGGCTCGTGCCGACCGACGCCGCCGGCCGCGTCACCGCGTTCCTGGAGAAGCCGGAGACGCCCGAGGAGATCGTCACCGACCAGATCAACGCCGGCGCCTACGTCTTCGACCGCTCCGTCATCGACGCCATCCCCACCGGTCGTGCGGTCTCCGTCGAGCGCGAGACCTTCCCCGGCCTGCTGGCCGACGGCGCCCATCTGCAGGGCATGGTCGACTCCACCTACTGGCTCGACCTCGGCACCCCGCACGCCTTCGTCCGCGGCTCCGCCGACCTCGTACTCGGCCACGCGCCCTCCCCGGCCGTCCCCGGCCGCTGCGGCGAACGCCTCGTCCTGGAGGGCGCCCGGGTCGCCGACGACGCCAAGCTCACCGGCGGCACCGCCGTCTCCGCGGGCGCGGTCATCGGCGCGGGGGCGGTCGTCGATGGCAGCACGGTCCTGGCGGGCGCCGTCGTCCGTCCCGGCGCGACCGTCGTGGACTCGCTCATCGGCGCCGACGCGGTCATCGGGGAGCGCACCGTCGTCCACGGCTCGGTCATCGGCGACGGCGCGCACATCGGCGCCGACAACGAACTGCGGCACGGCGTACGCATCTGGTGCGGCGCGGTCATCCCGGACGGCGCGGTCCGCTTCTCCTCCGACCAGTAGCCGCCGCGGGCCCCGGCCGGTGGGCGCGCCCCGCCCACCGGCCCGGAAACCCCGAAAGCCGAAAGCCCGACGGCCCACGCCGTAGGCTCGGGGGGTGCACCCCGAGCAGACCCGACTCCTGCGCGGCGCGGCCGGCCGCGTCCCAGGTCCCCGCACACCCGGCCGCACCCGCCGCTGGACCCCGCGCGGGCCCCTGGACCTCGGCCTCACGCTCGGCCCCCTGCGCCGCGGCCCCGGCGACCCGGCGTTCCGCGTCGGCGCCGACCGCGCCGTCTACCGCGCCTCGCGGACCCCCGAGGGCCCCGGCACCCTGCGCATCGCCCGCCCCTCCGGCGGGGAGGTCGAGGCCGAGGCATGGGGCCCCGGCGCGGACTGGCTGCTGGACCGCCTCCCCGGCCTGCTCGGCGACGCCGACGACCCCGGCGCCTTCACCGCCCGGCACCGCGTCGTCCATGAGGCCCACCGCCGCAACCCCGGCCTGCGGCTGACCCGTACCGGCCTGGTGCTGGAGTCCCTCATCCCGGCGGTCCTCGAGCAGAAGGTCACGTCCGACGAGGCGTACCGCTCCTGGCGGCTGCTGCTGTGGCGTTTCGGCGAGCCCGCCCCCGGCCCCGGTGAGGAACTGCGCATGCGGGTCATGCCCGACGCCCGCGGCTGGGCCATGATCCCCTCCTGGGAGTGGCACCGCGCCAACGTCGACGGCAAGCGCTCCGCCGCCGCGGTCCGGGCCGCCCGCGCCGCCGCCCGCATGGAACAGGCCACCGGCCTCGCCCCCGCCGACGCCCTCGCCCGCCTCCAGGCCGTCCCCGGTATCGGCCCCTGGACCGCCGCAGAGACCCTGCAGCGCAGCAACGGCGACCCCGACGCGATCACGGTCGGCGACCTCCACCTGCCGCACACCGTCGGCTACGCCCTCACCGGCGCCCACCGCTCCGACGACGCCACCATGCTCGAACTCCTCGAGCCCTACGCCGGCCAGCGCCACCGCGCCGCCCGCCTCATCCTGCTCACCGGCCGCCGCCCCCCACGCCGCGCCCCCCGCATGGCGCCGGGCAACATCGTGCCCCTGTGACGGTGGCCGCGAGACGCGCGTGGGTCTCGCGCTGCGTCCGCCGCGTCACACGTGGCACTTCACGTTGACCAGCAGCGTGTCCCCGGCAAGGTCCAGCAGGTAACCGTCGACGCGCTTCTGCTCCGCGGGCAGCTCGGGCTCGTGCGGGCAGGCCGCGGGGCCGTGGCACTCCCCGTGGATCCCCGGTCCGCCGTCCTCGTACCACCAGCCGCCCAGCGTGAGCACGTTGCGCCTGCGCAGCGCGTATGCGACCTGTTGCTCGACGAACGTCTCCCGCTCGGTGCGTCCTACATCCTCGACCGGGTCCAACTCCTGGAGGAACCAGTACCAATAGCGCTGGGTCGGCAACGTCCGCAGGCAGGCGTCGAAGGCCCGCACGAGCGGCTGGGCACGGCGTCGTACCACCCGGACTCGGCTTCCGCGCGGTCGCGGTAGACCTTCCACGGGTCGGCCGGCGGCAGTTCGGCCGCCAGTTCGTGCCATCGCCGCCAGGCCGCCTCCGCCAGGCGGCGTGCCTCCTCGTGCGACGCGGAGAAGTCGAGGAGCTCACGGGGCCCGCCCGCGCACCAGCCGAAGTCGTTGGGAAGCCTTTCGGACTTCCTGTCCCACCGGCGCGACCGGATCAGTCTCGGATCCCGCTCATGGCCGGGCAGGACGTTGAACCCGCCGCCATTCGCCTGGCCACCGGTGAGGTACCAGGCGTCCAGATGCCCAGCTCCCCTTCCCGTGTGCCGTCGATCTCGAACGGTGCCATCGCGTCGGCGATCGCCTCGTCCACCCGGTCGGCTGCCGCCCCCGGCAGACACACGGTGATGCTCATACCGGCCATGGGCACATGAGATCACGGCACACGGGCGGGGGGCCGCCCCATTCCCGCCCCCGAACCGGTCCGCGCCCGCCCTCAGCGCACCTCGATGAAGGCCTCCGCGCTCCGCCCCGGCCGCTCCTTCGGCGGCGCGGCGGGCCGGCCGATGGCGACGGCACCCATCGGGTCCCAGTCCTCCGGCAGGTCCAGGACCTCGCGCACCACGTCGCGGCAGAACATCGTCGACGACACCCATGCCGAGCCCAACTGCTCGCCGGCCAGGGCGACGAGGAAGTTCTCCACGGCCGCGCCCATCGCGACCACGAACATCTCGCGCTCGGCCGCCGAGCGCCGGGCGTCCGGGTAGTCGTGCGCCCCGTCCGCGACCAGACAGGGCACCACCAGGTACGGCGCCCGGCGCAGCACATCTCCGCGCCGCACCCGCTTGGCGATGGACTCCTCGCTGCGCCCGTCGCGGCGCAGGTCCTCGACCCAGGCGTCGCGCATGGCGTCCAGCAGCCGGACCCGCGCCCGCTCCGACTCCAGCAGCACGAAGCGCCACGGCGTCGTGTGGTGCGGCGCCGGCGCGGTGACCGCGAGGTCCACGGCGCGCCGTACGGCCGCCCCGTCGACGGGCTCGTCGGTGAAGTCGCGGATGGTGCGCCGCAGGGAGACGGCCTCGCGGACGGCCTCCGAAGTGCCCAGCCGGAACATGTCGTCGGCGGCGGACCGGACGAGGGCGCGGCCGCCGGCGCCGTCCTCCTCCGCGGGCAGCACCAGGCGGTCCAGACCCCGGACGACGGCGACGGGCGACCCGGTGGACTTGCCCTTGACCAGATCCCCGGCCGCGGCGAGCTCGTCCGCCAAGGCCGTGACCGTGACGGCCAGTTCGTTGCCGTGGGAGTCCGCCGCGCCCCGCAGGTCGTCCAGCACGCGCAGCCCGGCCACGCCGATCGCGACGTCGGTCAGGCCCTCGCGCCAGGGCCGCCCGAAGGTGTCGGTGACGACCACGCCGACGTTGACGCCGAGCGTGTCCCGCAGCCCCGCCCGGATGGCGCGGGCGGAGGCGTCCGGGTCCTCGGGCAGCAGCAGAATCGTGCCGGGCGCCGTGTTGGAGGCGTCCACGCCGGCCGCGGCCATGACGAAGCCGTGCCGGGTCTCCACGATCCGGGTCCGCCCGCGCCGCGCGACGAGCCGCACCGTCTCGGCGTCGATCGCGGCCTCGCGGTCGTCGGCGCGCACGACGCGACCCTCCGCCTTGCTGACGATCTTCGAGGTGACGACGAGGACGTCGCCGTCCGCCAGTTCCGCCGTGCTCGCCGCGACGAGCTTGGCCAGGTCCGTGCCGGGCTCGACCTCGGGCATGCCGGTGACGGCCCACACGCGGTAGGAGGCGGTCACGCCCGCACCTCCCCGGCCAGCTTCAGCGCCTCACGGGCCATCGCCGCCGTCGCGTCCAGGTCCGTCATCATCAGCGGTACGGCCCGGCAGCGGATGCCCGCGGCCTCGACCTCCGCCACCGTTCCCGCGTCGACGGTGTCGACCAGCCAGCCGTCCAGCAGCCCGGAGCCGTAGTGCGCGGCGACCGCCGCCGCCGTGGACTCCACGCCGACCGCCGCCAGCACCTTGTCGGCCATGCCCCGTACCGGGGCGTCGCCGACGATGGGGGAGAGGCCCACCACCGGCACGCCCGCCTCGGCGATGGCCTCGCGGATGCCGGGGACGGCGAGGATCGTGCCGACCGACACCACGGGGTTCGACGGCGGGAAGAGGATGACGTCCGCCTCGCCGATCGCCTCCAGCACGCCGGGCGCGGGCTTGGCACCCTCCGCGCCGACCGGCAGCACCGCGTACGCCGGGACGGAGGCCCGCAGCCGCACCCAGTACTCCTGGAAGTGGACCGCCTTGCGCCCGCCGCCGGGGCCCGCGTCCGGGTCGTCGATGACGACATGGGTCTCGATCCGGTCGTCGGTCATCGGGATCAGCCGCACGCCCGGCTTCCAGCGGGCGCACAGCGCCTCGGTGACCGCGCTGAGCGGATAGCCCGCGCCGATCATCTGGGTGCGCACGATGTGGGTCGCGAAGTCGCGGTCGCCGAGGCCGAACCACTCGGGCCCGACGCCGTAGGCGGTCAGCTCCTCCTTGACCGTGAAGGTCTCGTCGGCGCGGCCCCAGCCCTGCTCCTCGTGGATCCCGCCGCCCAGGGTGTACATGACGGTGTCGAGGTCGGGGCAGACCTTGAGGCCGAACAGGTGGATGTCGTCGCCGGTGTTGCCGATGACGGTGATGTCCGCCTCCGGCGCCGCCGCCTTCAGGCCGCGCAGGAAACGGGCTCCCCCGATGCCGCCGGCCAGTACCACGATTCGCATGCGGACAGTCTGTCAGCCCGCCGCGTCAGCCGGCGAACGTCCCCTCGGCCGCCGGCCTCCCGGAGGTGCAGGCGTAGGGGGTCATCTCCGTCAGGCCCGGGAAGTAGACGTGCAGGCTGACCGCGCCCTCCAGACAGTCGTTGACCACCTCGTGGACGTAGCCGGGCGCGAAGGCGCGCTGGTGGCCCGGCAGGAGTGAACGACGGGTCTCGCCGTTGCCGCCGAGGGCGCGTTCGGTGAGTTCGCCCTCCAGGACGGTCAGCACGCCCGAGGAGCGGCCGTGGTCGTGCAGCCCGCTGCCCTGGCCGGGCACCCAGCTGAGCAGCCAGACCTCGTAGCCCGGTCCGGTCTCCAGGCGGTCGTACCAGCGCGTGGTGGCGTCGTAGCGGACCCGCTGCGCCCAACGGGCGCGGTCGGCCGCGATCTTGCGGGCGAGTCCGGCGAATTCCGCGACGGTCACGGGGTAGGCGGGAGCGGGCGGAAGGAGGTGAGGGATGGCGAGAGGATCGCCGGCGATCGAGACGTCGCTGTTCATGGGTGCGGGAGTTCCTACGGAAGTGAGGAGCGTCAGGCATGCGCATGAGGCTGTGCGGGCTGGGAGGAGTCCTTCAGCGGCAACAGCTGGAACAGCGACAGTGAGCTTCCACGGCACGACGGAACTCGCCGAGGCGGCGGTTCCGGACAGGCGCGCGGGTCACTGGCATGCGCTCTAGCACACCGGGTCCTCGGTGAGCCTGTCAACTTCATGTCGGGTTTGTCGCAAATCTTTCACCTGATCCGGCTATTCAGCATGGTGAAAGGTTTGTGCGCAGAACACCCAGGAAATGTGCCGACGCAACCACACGGGTACGCAGGAACGTCTCCTCGTGAAACGTCGTTGTGTTTTCGTGATCGCATCGTGATCGCCACCCCCAGGGGCGTCGAGCGCGGTTGACGTTTGCGGACGTTTGGGCTGATTTGAGTACTTTCTGTCAAGCCTTGGTTCCGCAGGGTGAATAACGGGCCCAATAGCAGATCTCGGCTTGACTGGCCCGTATCGGCACACTTGTAATTTCACTCGTGTCGTTCGACCGTCGCAGGTAACGGCAACATCACGGGGACGCGAAAACAGACGAGGGGCGCGCATGACCGAGCTGTTCCAGCTGTTGCTGGCCGAAGAGGCCGACGAAGAGCTCGGGTGGCAGGAGCGCGCGCTGTGCGCGCAGACCGATCCCGAGTCCTTCTTCCCCGAGAAGGGCGGCTCCACCCGCGAGGCCAAGAAGGTCTGCCTCGCCTGCGAGGTCCGCTCCGACTGCCTCGACTACGCCCTCGCCAACGACGAGCGCTTCGGCATCTGGGGCGGCCTGTCCGAACGCGAGCGCCGGCGCCTGAAGAAGGGCGTCGTCTAGGCCCGTCCCCGGCATCCGCACCGGCGGCCGCCAGGAGACCGTCAGGCACCCGCCAGGCATCCGCCCGGTTCGCGTCCGTCACGGCAGGCTTCGTCGGTATTTGTGCCCCGGACCCGGAAGGGCCGGCTCCCGCAACCGTTAGTGTGGGGGCCCGTCCGAGACGCCCAAGGCGTCGTCCGAAGTCCAGCGAACCGGGGCCCGAACCTCGATGTCCGTGAACAGTTCTGCCGGGACTCAATACGCCGCCCAGGCACCGGAGTTCCCGCGCCACGTCGTCACCGCCGTGCTCGTCGCCCACGACGGTGCCCGCTGGCTGCCCAACGCGCTCTCGGGTCTGGTCTCCCAGGACCGCCCCGTCCAGGACGTGATCGCCGCCGACACCGGCAGCGCCGACGACTCCGCCCGCCTGCTCGCTGAGAGCCTCGGCGACCACCGCGTCCTGCACCTCGCCCGGCGCAACGGCTTCGGCGCCGCCGTCGACGAGTGCGTACGCGCCGCCGAGCCCCTCACCGCGGAGCAACTGCCCTACCTGGCCCGCCGCAGCAGCTGGGACCCGGTCTCCCGCAGCTGGAACGACGACGTCTACGACCAGCCCGAGCAGCCGCACGGCGAACCCGTGCAGTGGCTGTGGCTCCTGCACGACGACTGCGAGCCCGCCCCGGACGCCCTGCTCAACCTGCTGAAGGTGGCCGACGCCTCGCCGTCCGCCGCGATCATCGGCCCCAAGCTGCGCAGCTGGTACGACCGGCGCCAGCTGCTGGAGGTCGGCGTCTCCATCGCCCGCAGCGGCCGCCGCTGGACCGGCCTGGAGCGCCGCGAGCAGGACCAGGGCCAGCACGACCAGGTCCGCCAGGTGCTCTCGGTCTCCAGCGCGGGCATGCTGGTGCGCCGCGACGTGTGGGAGGACCTCGGCGGATTCGACCGCCGGCTGCCCCTCATGCGCGACGACGTCGACTTCTGCTGGCGCGCCCAGTCCGCCGGTCACACCGTGCTCGTCGCCCCCGACGCCGTCCTGCGGCACGCCGAGGCGGCCTCCCGCGAGCGCCGGCCCGTCGACTGCGCCGGCCGCTCCGCCGTCAACCCGCACCGCGTCGACAAGGCGGGGGCCGTCTACACGCTGCTGGCCAACACCCGCGGCGCCCTCCTCCCGTACGTCTTCGCGCGCATCGTGCTCGGCACCGTGCTACGCACCCTCGCCTACCTCGTCGGCAAGGTCCCCGGACAGGCCGTCGACGAGATCACCGGTCTGCTCTCGGTCCTGCTGCGCCCCGGCCGCCTCCTCAGCGCCCGCCACCGGCGCTCCCGGGCCGCCGTGCCGCCCTCCGAACTGCGGCCGCTCTTCCCGCCGCCCGGCGCGACCGTGCGGGCCACCGTCGAGCAGGTCGTCAGCAACGTGTCGGGCCGCGCGGCCGCCGACGCTTCCTCCGCCGGACGCCACGGCGGCGGGCTGGAGTCCGGGCCCAGCGGTGGCGACGACGACGGCGAATACATGGACGTCGAGCAGTTCGCGCTGCTCAAGCGCGTCGCGCGGCAGCCCGCCCCAATGCTCTTCGCCGTCCTGCTGCTCTTCTCCCTGATCGCCTGCCGTGCCCTCCTCGGCGGCGGCGCCCTGGCCGGCGGCGCGTTGCTGCCCGCCCCCGCCGATGCCTCCGACCTGTGGGGCTCCTACCTCGGCGGCTGGCACGCCCTCGGCGCCGGCAGCACCGCGACCGCGCCGCCCTACCTCGCGATCGTGGCCACCCTGTCGAGCGTCCTGCTCGGCAGCACCGGCCTCGCCCTGACCGTGCTCCTCGTCGCCTCGGTGCCGCTCGCGGGCCTGAGCGCCTACTTCGTGTCGCGGCCGCTGGTCGACTCCCGGCTGCTGCGCGCCTGGGGCGCCGTCGCGTACGCCTTCCTGCCCGCCGCCACCGGCGCCCTCGCCGGCGGCCGGCTCGGCACCGCCGTGCTGGCCATCCTGCTGCCGCTCTTGGCCCGCGCCGCCGTCTCCGCCGCGGGACTGCGGTTGTCGGGCGACGCCGTCGAGCGCGGTCTGCGGCCGGGCTGGCGCGCCGCCTGGGCCGTCGCGCTGCTGCTGACGATCGCCACCGCGTTCACCCCCATCACCTGGCTCGTCACGCTGGTGCTCGTCGGTGTCGCCATCGCCACGCGCATCGTGCGCGGGCAGGGCCGGCTCGTCGTCCCGCTGGCCATGCGGGCCGTGGCCGTCCTCGGCGCCCCCATGGTGGTGCTCGCGCCCTGGTCGGTCGGGCTGCTCACGCACCCCAAGCGCTTCCTGGAGGAGGCCGGCCTGCCGTTCGGCGCCGAGTCCGGCACCGCCACCGACCTCCTCCTGATCAACCCCGGCGGCCCCGGCGCCACCGGCGGCCTCCTGCTCGCGGGCATCGTCCTGGCCGCGCTGGCCGCCCTGGTGCGCGGCGAGCGCCGCTCGGCCATCGTCACCGCCTGGGTGGGCGCCCTGACCGGCCTGGTCTTCGCGGTCCTCGCCAACACCAGCGCCTGGGCCGGTCCCGCCACCCTCGTCTACGGCCTCGCGCTGATCGCCGCCGCCGCGGTGGGCGCCGAGGGCGCCCAGGAACGACTCGCCGCCTCCGGCTTCGGCTGGCGCCAGCCCGTCGCCGCGCTCGTCGCCCTGGCCGCCGTGCTCGCCCCCCTGTCCGCCGCCGTCGGCTGGATGGCCGGCGGCGCCGACGGACCGCTGGAGCGCCGCGACCCGACCCAGGTGCCCGCTTTCGTCGCCGAGGAGAGCACCACCCGCGACCAGGCCCGCACCCTCGTCCTGTCGGGCACGCCCGCCCACGTCTCGTACGCCCTCGTCCGCGGCGCCGGCGCCCGCCTCGGCGACTTCGAGATCGCCGCCGCGGAAGGCGGCGACGCCCGGCTCGCCAAGATCGTCGGCAACCTCGTGGCCGGCTCCGGCGCCGACCAGGCCAGCCAGCTCGGCGGCTACGCCGTGCGCTACGTCCTGGTCCAGCGCGGGGCCCCGCGCGAGGTCAGCCGCACCCTCGACAGCACCCCGGGCCTGTCCCGGCTCAGCCAGGCCGACGGCAGCGCACTGTGGCGGGTGGACGACGACGTCGCGCGCATCACGATCGTCGAGCCCTCCGGCAGCGGTACCGGCACCGGCTCCGGCCAGGACAGCGGCTCCGGCGAGGACGCCGACGGCTCCGCCGGCCCCGTGACCGTCGCCTCCGGCAAGGTCGAGGCCCACACCACCGTCCCGGCGGGCCCCGACGGCCGCGTGCTGCGCATCGCCGACCGCGCCGCTCCCGGCTGGACCGCCACCCTCGACGGCAAGGAGCTCCCCGCCACCACCGTCGATGGCTGGGCCCAGGGCTTCCGGCTGCCCAGCAGCGGCGGCCGGCTCGACCTCGTCTACGACGACCCGTTCACGCACACCGTGTGGCTGTGGGCCCAGGGCTTCCTCGGCCTGGTGCTCGTCGTGATGGCCCTGCCGGGCCGGCGCCGCGAGGTCGACGACGACCTGCCCGACGCGGAACCCGTGCCCGTGTCCGCGGCCGCGGCCGCCGGCATCCCGGCGCAGGGCGGCGACGGCCGCCGCGCCCGCCGGCTGCGGGCCGCCGCCGAGGCCGAGGGGGAGGCGGACGACGCCCTCGCCGAGCCCGAGGCCGCCGAGCCCGCGCACCAGGAGCAGGCCGAGTACGCGCAGTACGCCGAGTACGACCCGTACGCCGCGCCCCAGGAGGGCGACCCGTACGGCCAGGAGCAGTGGGCCGCGGAGTACACCAGCACCTACGGCCACGAGCAGCCCGCCCAGCCGCAGGAGCCGGTCTACGACCCGTACGGCTACGGACAGCAGCCCCAGCAGCCCGGCTACGACCGGCAGGGTTACGAGCAGCAGCCGCAGCAGCCGCAGGCCTACGACGCCTCGTACACCCCCTACGGCACCTATGACACGGACGCGTACGACACGGACGGCTACCGCCGCGACGGGAGCAACCAGCAGTGAACCGCAGCACCCTCTCCCTGATCGGCGTCACCGCAGCCCTGGCCGCGGTGGCCGGCGTCGCCACCGTCACCGGCGCGGGCACCCCGGACGCGGCGCCCGCCGTGAGCGCGGCGCGGCTGCCCGTCGAGCGGTCCACGCTGGCCTGCCCGGCGCCGTCGGACTCGGACTTCGCCTCGACCACGTACACCGCCTTCACGCCCAAGGGCGACTCCGCCGGCTCGGGCGGCACCGCCGCCCTGCTGCCCGCCGCCGGCCAGGACGGCAAGGCCGCCGCCAAGCGCAAGCCGGTCGCGCCGCTGAAGGAGGCCGGCAAACCGGTCACCGCGGTCACCGAGGTCGCCGACGCCCCCGCCCTCATCGGCACCGCCGACGGGGCGCTCGCCCCCGGCTGGACCGTGCAGCAGACCACGGTGGTCGACGCGGGCCCGGCCCGGGCGCTCCTCGGCGTCTCCTGCGCAGTGCCGGACAGCGAGTTCTGGTTCCCCGGCGTCAGCACCGGCGCCGACCGGCAGGACTACGTCCACCTGACCAACCCCGATGACACCTCCGCCGTCATCGACCTCGAGCTGTACGGCGACAAGGGCGAGGTCAAGACCACCACCACCGACGGCATCACGGTGCCGCCGGGCGCCACCGTCCCGGTCCTGCTCTCCACGCTCACCACGGAGAAGTCCGACGCCCTCACCCTGCACGTCAGCGCCCGCAGCGGCCGGGCCGGCGCCACCGTGGAGGCCGAGGACGCCAAGGCCGGCGGCGACTGGCTGCCCGCCTCCACCGACCCCGCCGCGGAGGCCGTCATGCCCGGCATTCCCGGCGACGCCTCCGACGTGCGCCTGGTGGTCTACGCGACCGGCGACAGCGACGCCGACCTCAAGCTGCGGCTCGCCTCCTCGGGCGGTGAGATCACCCCCGCCGGGCACGAGACCGTCCACGTCAAGAGCGGTATGACCACCGCCGTCGACCTCGGCGACGTCACCAAGGGCGAGGCCGGCTCACTGATCCTCACCCCGACCGACCCCTCCGACCAGGCCCCGGTGGTCGCCGCCCTGCGGATCACCCGAGGCAAGGGAGCCAACCAGGAGACCGCGTTCCTGCCCGCCGCCGCCCCCGTCGGCGACCGCGCCAGCGCCGCCGACAACCGCACCAAGGGCTCGACGCTCGCCCTCACCGCGCCGGAGGGCGACGCCACGGTGCGCGTGGTCACCTCCGCCTCGACGAAGGGCGGCGAACCCGTCACCAAGAACGTCCCGGTCAAGCGCGGCACGACGGTCGTCCTGTCGCCGCCCGCCCCCTCGGAGGGCAAGGGCGCCTTCGCCGTCACGGTCGAACCCGCCTCGGGCGGCCCCGTCTACGCCTCCCGGATGCTCGCCCTGCCGGAGGGGGGCGTGCCCATGTTCACCATCCAGGCGATGCCGGACGACCGCGGCCTGGTCGCGGTCCCGAAGTCGGAAGAGGACCTGTCCATCCTGAACCGCTGACGGCCCGCGGCCCACTGCCCGCGGCCCACTGCCCGCGGGCCCGCGCAGGTACGGGGAGGGCTAACCCTCCCCGTACCGGGGGTCGACGTTCTCCGGCGACAGCCCCAGCAGCTCCGCCACCTGCTCCACGACCACGTCGTGCACCAGCAGGGCCCGCTCCTCGCGGCTCTTGGCCCGGATCTCCACCGGCCGCCGGTACACCACGATGCGGTGCGGGTTGCCCTTGTGCCCGCCGATGAGCCGCCCCAGCGGCACCCCGTCGTCGAACCGGCCGTCGGGCGCGGCGCCGTCGGCGCCGTCCACCGGCCAGGGCACCTCCTGCACCGCGAACTCCACCTCCGCCAGCTGCGGCCAGCGCCGCTCGAGCCGGTCCGCGGCGTCCCGCACCAGGTCGTCGAAGGCGTCGGCGCGGGAGCGCGCCAGCGGCACCTGCGGGGGCGCGATGGGGCCGCGCATGCCGCGGCCGTGTCGGTCGCGGCGGCGCTGGCGCGGTGCGGGCGAAGGGGTGTCCATCACCTCTGAGAGTAGCCTTCGGAAGCCCCGGGTATGCGGCTCCGTGACCGCTGCCACCACCACGGGGGACGAGGACCGGACATCCCCGGTGATGTCGCGGAATGTACGGTCGCGCACCCCTGGCGCCCGTGCGATTCCCGTCTCCTGACCGCTTCGCCGATCGTAATTGCCAGCATTTGCGGCGTTTGGTGATCGGTGCCCTCTGAGGGGCGCCCATGCATTTCCGGCCCTTTGCAGGTCAGGCGCGTTGGGCGCAGGTCGGACCTTCCCGGCCAACCCGGACGACACGACGGGGTGAGCTCCTGGGGAGTCGTCGCGGCCCGCTCAAGAGTGCGGTACCGTCCAACGTCGTGAGCCTTGTACGTCGCTGTTCGCGCACCGCGTGTGGCCGTCCCGCCGTCGCGACGCTGACGTACGTCTACGCGGACTCCACCGCCGTCCTCGGACCGCTCGCCACCTACGCCGAACCCCACTGCTACGACCTGTGCTCCGAGCACTCCGAGCGCCTCACCGCCCCCCGCGGCTGGGAGGTCGTACGACTTGCCACGGACACCGGCCCCACCCGCCCCAGCGGCGACGACCTCGAAGCGCTCGCCAACGCCGTGCGCGAGGCCGCCCGCCCCCAGGAACGCGAGGGCAACGGCACCAACGGCCGCGGCGCGGACCCCATGGAGATCGCCCGGCGCGGGCATCTGCGCGTCCTGCGCTCACCGGACTCCTGACCGGCCCTCCCCGGCCCTCCCCGGCCCATTCCGGCCCTCCCGTCCCGGCCCTCCCCGGCCCGCTCTGCCCCGCGCCCTCACGCGTGACCGGGCTCCTCATGGCTCGTTCGGATCCGCCCGGTAGGTTGGCTCTTGCCACGATCCATCCACCGGCAACGGATTCCAGAGCGGAGCACATGCGGTGACCGACCTCTCCCAGCTCGTGAAGGCGTACGACGTCCGCGGAGTCGTCCCCGACCAATGGGGCGAGCCGCTCGCCGAACTCTTCGGCGCGGCATTCGTGACCGTGACCGGCGCCGACGCGATCGTGACGGGCCACGACATGCGGCCCTCCTCGCCCGGCCTGTCCCGGGCCTTCGCCCGCGGCGCGGCCTCACGCGGCGCGAAGGTCACCGAGATCGGCCTCTGCTCCACCGACCAGCTGTACTTCGCCAGCGGCAAGCTGGGCCTGCCCGGCGCGATGTTCACCGCCAGCCACAACCCGGCCCGGTACAACGGCATCAAGATGTGCCGCGCCGGCGCCGCCCCCGTCGGCCAGGACACCGGCCTTGCCGAGATCCGCGAACTCGTCGAGCAGTGGTCCGAGACCGGCCTGCCGGCGAGCGACGCCACCCCCGGCGAGGTCACCCGGCGGGACATGCTCGCCGACTACGCCGCCCACCTGCGCACCCTGGTCGACCTGAGCTCCATCCGGCACCTCAAGGTCGTCGTCGACGCCGGCAACGGCATGGGCGGGCACACGGTCCCCACCGTCTTCGACGGGCTGCCCATCGACCTCGTCCCGATGTACTTCGAGCTCGACGGCACCTTCCCCAACCACGAGGCCAACCCCCTCGACCCCAAGAACATCGTCGACCTGCAGGAGAAGGTGCGCGAGACCGGCGCCGACATCGGCATCGCCTTCGACGGCGACGCCGACCGCTGCTTCGTCGTCGACGAGCGCGGCGAGCCCGTCTCCCCGTCCGCGATCACCGCCCTGGTCGCAGCCCGCGAACTGGCCAAGCACCCGGGCTCCACCGTCATCCACAACCTGATCACCTCGTGGACCGTGCCCGAGGTCGTCAAGGAGCACGGCGGGACGCCCGTCCGCACCCGCGTCGGCCACTCCTTCATCAAGCAGGAGATGGCCCGCACCGGCGCCGTCTTCGGCGGCGAGCACTCCGCGCACTACTACTTCCGCGACTTCTGGAACGCCGACACCGGCATGCTCGCCGCGCTGCACGTCCTCGCCGCCCTCGGCGGCCAGGACGGCCCGCTGTCCGCGCTCGTCGCCGAGTACGACCGCTACGCCGCCTCCGGTGAGATCAACACCGCCGTCGACGACCAGGCCGGCCGGACCGCAGCCGTCCGCGCCGCCTTCGCCGACCGCCCGGGCACCGGCGTCGACGAGCTCGACGGGCTCACGGTCACCGGTGACGGCTGGTGGTTCAACCTCCGCCCCTCCAACACCGAGCCGCTGCTGCGCCTCAACGTGGAGGCCCGCGACACCGAGCTCATGGCCGGCGTCCGCGACGAGGTCCTCGCCCTCGTCCGCGGCTGACGGCGTCCCCCGCCGGAGCAGGCGCCGCCGAGCAGGCACCGCAGGAGGCAGCGCCGCACCTCACCGCAGCGCCTCCTCCGGCGGGGGCCCGGGCACCCGACACGGTCACGCGGGCCCGGCCCCCCGGCGATAGGCTGAATCCGCCGGTCCGGCCGCGCCCGCCCGCACACGGCGGACGCCCGGAAACCACGACGACCACCCGACCACAGGGGAGATGCCACCCATGCCGCTCGTCGAAGCCAGCCTCCTGGAGATCCTCGCCTGCCCCGCCTGCCACGCGCCCCTGCGCGAGGACGTCGAGGCCACCGAGCTCACCTGCACCTCGGCCGACTGCGGCCTGGCCTACCCCGTGCGCGACGACATCCCCGTCCTCCTCGTCGACGAGGCCCGCCGCCCCGCGTAAACGCGACCCGGCGCCCCGCGACACCCGACACGACCGGACCGGACCGGAGGACTCCCCGATGTTGGACGAGACGCTGCTCGACGACCCCGACGCCCTCGCCCGCGCCGACACCCGCGGCCTCCTCCTCGGCGTTGCGGCCGCCGGCGCCCGCGTCCGCACCGCCGCCCGCCTCGCCCAGGAGGCAGGCGTCGGCGAACTCAAACCCGACGGCCGCCCCCGCAGCGTCCTCGTCGCGGGCCCCGGCGCGGTCGCCGTCGCCGCCGTCGCCGAACTGCTGGCCGCCCTCGGCAACGGCAGCGGGCCCGTGCTGCCCCTGCACCCCGCCGGGCCCGCCCCGTACGACCTGCGGTGGACCCTCCCCGGCTGGGCCGGCCCCATGGACCTGCTGCTCATCGCCAGCCCCGCCGGCACCGAGGCGGGCCTGGCCGACCTCATCGAACAGGCCTACCGCCGCGGCTGCACCGCCGCCGCCGTCGTCCCCGCCGGCTCACCCATCGCCGAGGCGATCCAGCAGGTACGGGGCATGGTCCTGCCCTACGCCCCCGCGCCCGACCCGGCCTCCGTCGCGGGCGTCCTGGGCGAGGCCGCCGATCCCGCCGAGGACCTCGGCGCCTTCTGGGCGCTGCTCACCCCGCTGCTCGCCCTCGGCGACCGCATCGGCCTGCTCGCCGCCCCGCCGGACGCCATCGAGCGCGTCGCCGACCGCCTCGACGACGTCGCCGCCCGCTGCGGCCCGGCCACGGCCACCTACAGCAACCCCGCCAAGGCACTGGCCTCCGAACTCGCCGAGGCCCTGCCGGTGATGTGGAGCGACGGGCCGGTCGCCGCCGTCGCCGCCCGGCGCTTCGCCGCGGCCATCGCCGCCCGCGCCGGACGGCCCGCCCTGCACGGCGAACTCCCCGAGGCGCTCGACACCCACGGCGCGCTGCTCGCCGGCTCCCTGGCCGGCGCCCTCGACCCCGAGGACTTCTTCCGCGACCGCGTCGACGAGCCCGAGGACCTGCGCCTGCGCGTCGTGCTCCTGCACCGGCCCGGCAACGGCGCCGCGAGCTCCGCACCGCTCGCCCGCGAGCTGGCCACGACCCACGACACCCCGCTGAGCGAACTCGCCCCCGCCGAGGGCGGCGACCTGGAATCCGCCGTCGAACTCCTCGCCGTCACGGATTTCGCCTCGGTTTACCTCGCCATCACCTCCACCGGGAGATCATGACCGCATGGACCGCCTGACCAACACCATCCGCCCGTACGCCTGGGGATCCACCACCGCCATCCCCGAACTGCTCGGCACCACCCCCACGGGCGAGCCGCAGGCCGAACTGTGGATGGGCGCCCACCCCGGCGCCCCCTCCCGCATCGACCGCGGCAACGGTCCGGTCCCGCTCGACCAGGTGATCGCCGCCGACCCCCGGGGCGAACTCGGCGCCCCCGCCGTCGAACGCTTCGGCCCTCGGCTGCCCTTCCTGCTCAAGCTCCTCGCCGCCGGCTCCCCCCTCTCCCTGCAGGTGCACCCCGACCTCGCCCAGGCCGCCGCCGGCTTCGCCGACGAGGAGGCCCGCGGCATCCCCGTCGACGCCCCGCACCGCAACTACAAGGACGCCAACCACAAGCCGGAGATGATCGTCGCGCTCACCCCCTTCGAGGGACTGTGCGGCTTCCGCCACCCCGAGGAGACCGCGGCCCTCCTCTCCGGCCTCGGCGTCGACTCCCTCAAGCCGTACGCCGACATTCTGCGCGCCCACCCCGAGGAGGCCGCGCTCCGCGAGGTCCTCACCGCCGTGCTCGGCGCCGAACGCGACGCCATGGCCGGCATCGTGGACGACGCCGCCGAGGCCGCCGCCCGCCTCGCCACCGAGGGCGGACCGCACGCCGACGCGTACGCCGCCTACGCCGCCATCGCCCACGCCTACCCCGGCGACCCCGGCGTCATCGCGGCCATGCTCCTCAACCACGTCCGCCTCCAGCCCGGCGAGGCGCTCTTCCTCGGTGCCGGCATACCCCACGCCTACCTCAGCGGCCTCGGCGTCGAGATCATGGCCAACTCCGACAACGTCCTGCGCTGCGGCCTCACCCCCAAGCACGTCGACATCCCCGAACTGCTGCGCATCGTCCGCTTCCAGGCGGCCGACGCGGGTGTCCTGCGCCCCCAGGCGTCGCCCGACGGCGAGGAGCTCTACGGCACCCCCATCGACGAGTTCCGGCTCTCCCGCTACTCGCTCGCCGCCGGTGCCGCCCCCCGCACCCCGGACGACCGCACCGCCCAGATCCTGCTCTGCACCGAAGGCACCGCCACCGTGCGCACGCCCGGCGACCCGGCCGCCCCGGAACTCACCCTGACCCGCGGCCAGTCCGCCTACGTCCACGCAGGTGAACAAGTCGAACTCACCGGTGAGGGAACTGTCTTCCGGGCCACCGTGGTGGCCTGACGCACCAGGCGAAGCACGGCCTGCAAGAATGTCGCGCCGTAACGCAGTTAAAGGCCGGGCAAAGACCAGGGCCGACGGAAGGGATCATCAGCACCTATGAGCGCGTCAGGCGGAACCAAGGCGATCGTCGCCGCATTGGGCGCCAACCTCGCCATCGCGGTGAGCAAGTTCGTGGCGTTCGCCTTCAGCGGCTCCTCGTCGATGCTCGCCGAAGGCGTGCACTCGGTGGCCGACTCCGGCAACCAGGCGCTGCTCCTGCTGGGCGGCAAGAAGGCCCAGAAGAAGGCCACTGAGGAACACCCCTTCGGCTACGGCCGTGAGCGGTACATCTACGGCTTCCTCGTCTCCATCGTGCTGTTCACCATCGGCGGTGTCTTCGCCCTCTACGAGGGCTACGAGAAGGTCCAGCACCCCCACGAGATCGAGGCCTGGTACTGGCCCATCGGCGTCCTGGTCTTCGCGATCATCGCCGAGGGCTTCTCCTTCCGCACCGCCATAAAGGAATCCAACGAGCTGCGCGGCAAGCAGACCTGGCGCCAGTTCGTCCGCACCGCCAAGGCCCCCGAGCTCCCCGTCGTCCTCCTCGAGGACTTCGGCGCGCTCGTCGGCCTCGTGCTCGCCCTTGGTGGCGTCGGCCTGTCCCTGCTCACCGGCGACGGCGTCTGGGACGGCATCGGCACCCTCTGCATCGGCGCCCTCCTCGTCGTCATCGCCCTCGTCCTCGCCTCCGAGACCAAGTCGCTGCTCCTCGGCGAGGCGGCCGGCCCCGAGGTCGTCGCCCGCATCCGCGAGGCCATCGTCGACGGCGACACCGTCACCCGCCTGATCCACATGCGCACCCTCCACCTCGGCCCCGACGAACTCCTCGTCGCCGCCAAGATCGCCGTCCAGCACGACGACGACGCCACCGAGGTGGCCCGCGCCATCGATGCCGCCGAGGCCCGCATCCGCGAGGCCGAGCCCATCGCCCGCGTCATCTACCTCGAACCGGACATCTACCGCGAGCAGCCGGCCGCCCCCGCGGCGGACTGACCCACTTCACACGACCTCCACACACCTTCCGGACGCGCCCGGCCACTCGGTGTAGATTCGTCCCTAGCCAGACGTCGCTGCTGATGGCGGTCGGGCGGTCCGGAGACGGACCGGCCGAGGGAGAGAGGGCCTCCGACGGGCTGAGCTGCGGTCGAGGGAGACGTATGTCCGCATGCCGTCCCCCGCCCCGCAGCGTCAAGCCGATGTCCGTTCTGGAAGCACCCCACGAGGAGACTGCATGTCCCCCGTCACCAACGACTTCAAGGTCGCCGACCTCTCCCTGGCCACCTTCGGCCGCAAGGAGATCACCCTCGCCGAGCACGAGATGCCCGGCCTGATGGCCATCCGCGAGGAGTACGCGGCCGCCCAGCCGCTGGCCGGCGCCCGCATCACCGGCTCCCTGCACATGACCGTGCAGACCGCCGTCCTCATCGAGACCCTCGCCGCCCTCGGCGCCCAGGTCCGCTGGGCATCCTGCAACATCTTCTCCACGCAGGACCACGCCGCCGCGGCCGTCGCCGTCGGCCCCGAGGGCACTCCCGAGAACCCGCAGGGCATCCCCGTCTTCGCCTGGAAGGGCGAGACCCTCGCCGAGTACTGGTGGTGCACGGAGCAGGCCCTCACCTGGCCCGACTCGCCCACCGGCGGCCCGAACATGATCCTCGACGACGGTGGCGACGCCACCCTCCTCGTCCACAAGGGCGTCGAGTTCGAGAAGGCCGGCCAGGCCCCCGACCCCTCCACCGCCGACAGCGAGGAGTACGAGCAGATCCTGCTGCTCCTCAACCGCACCCTCGGCGAGAACCCCCAGAAGTGGACCCAGCTCTCCTCCGAGATCCGCGGCGTCACCGAGGAGACCACCACCGGCGTCCACCGCCTGTACGAGATGCAGCGCGACGGCACCCTGCTCTTCCCGGCGATCAACGTCAACGACGCCGTCACCAAGTCGAAGTTCGACAACAAGTACGGCTGCCGCCACTCCCTCATCGACGGCATCAACCGCGCCACCGACGTCCTCATCGGCGGCAAGGTCGCCGTCGTCTGCGGCTACGGCGACGTCGGCAAGGGCTGCGCCGAGTCGCTGCGCGGCCAGGGCGCCCGTGTCATCGTCACCGAGATCGACCCCATCAACGCCCTCCAGGCCGCGATGGACGGCTACCAGGTCACCGTGCTCGAGGACGTCGTCGAGATCGCCGACATCTTCGTCACCACCACCGGCAACCGCGACATCATCCTCGCCGAGCACATGCAGCGCATGAAGCACCAGGCGATCGTCGGCAACATCGGCCACTTCGACAACGAGATCGACATGGCCGGCCTCGCCAAGATCCCCGGCATCGTCAAGGACGAGGTCAAGCCCCAGGTCCACACCTGGACCTTCCCCGACGGCAAGGTCCTGATCGTGCTGTCCGAGGGCCGCCTGCTCAACCTGGGCAACGCCACCGGCCACCCCTCGTTCGTGATGTCCAACTCCTTCTCGGACCAGACCCTGGCCCAGATCGAGCTGTTCACCAAGCCCGAGGAGTACCCGATCGGCGTCTACGTCCTGCCCAAGCACCTCGACGAGAAGGTCGCCCGGCTCCACCTCGACGCCCTCGGTGTCAAGCTCACCACCCTGCGCCCTGAGCAGGCCTCCTACATCGGAGTTCCGGTCGAGGGCCCCTACAAGCCGGACCACTACCGCTACTGACGCCACCCGGGCCGACCGCGCCCCAGCGCGCCACCGGCCCCGCAGGCACCACAGGAGCCACCCCGCAGGCCCCCGCCCCCGGCGGGGGCCTGCCCCGTCGGGCCGCCGCCCGCTTTGTAAGGTCGAACCATGCCCCGCGGCCGCTACTCGTTCCACGACACCCACGACCACACCCCCCTCGGCGAAGAACACTTCCACTGCGCCACCGGCCCCACCGGCTGGCGCTACACCGCCCAGAACACCCACCCCGACGGCGGCCACGCCGGCTCGGTCGACCTCACCATCGACGAACTCGGCCGCCCCATCCGCCTCGAACTGCACGCCGCGGCCTGGCAGGTCCGCGGCGCCGCCCTCGACGGGCTCACCTGGGTCCGCACCGACCCCTCCGGCGAACACGCTCAGGAGGGCAACGTCCCCGCCCACGCCTTCACCGGCGCGTCACCCGCGTTCTTCGTCGCCACCGCGCGGCTGCTCCGCCTGCGGCCCGGCTCCCCCGCCACCCGCGTACGCCTCGTCGCATTCCAGCCCCCCGTGCTCGCACCCCGCACCCTCGACCAGTCGTGGACCCTGATCAAGAGCGAAGCACACCCCACTGACAACGACCCCCTGCTCGTGGACGAATACCAGGTCAACGACCTGGAGACCGGTGAACAGCACACCGTCCACATCGCCGGCGACGTCGTCCTCTCCGCCCCGGGCATCGAACTCGAGGATCTCGAGTCGCCCCCGTCCCGGTTTCCCGCGACGGACTGACGCCCCCGGCGGACCGGCGACCCTCAGGCCGGCGGCACGAAGCCCGTCGACGAGGACTCGGCAGAAGGCGACGAGGCCGAGGACCCGGACACCGGCGCCCGCGAGGCCCCCTCCCCGCCACGCACCGGCGGCACCGCGTCCCCCAGCACCCCGCCGTCCGCGCCGGGCGCCACCCAGCCCACCGACGACGGCACGGGCACCCCGCCCTGCCCCTGCTCCACGACCCGCAAATCCCCCGGCTCCACCCCGTTGTCCACCGGCGCGCCGAACACCCGGCGCGCCTCCCGCACCTGCCGCTCCGCCACCACCGCCGCGAGGAACACCGCCGGCGGAGTCCCCTCCGGCACCGGCGCCCCCGTGCACGCCACGACATCCCCCGCGAGCCGCTCCGCCATCGACCAGCCCACCTGCGGATCCAGCTGGTGCACCCGCGACAGGTACTGCCGCACCGCCAGCCACAGCCCCTCCGGCACCCCCGACAGGTCCACACCCGTCAACTGCTCCGCCAGCCACGGCGGCGCGGGCGGCAGCGGCCGCGACGACCGCGGCACCGGAATCCGCTCCCGCACCACCAGCGTCCCCGCGAACACGTCCCCGATCCGCCGACCACGCGCCGACACCAGCGAGGCGATGCAGGCGATCACCCCGAGGAACATCTGGATCTCGACCACCCCTACCGCACCGCGCACCAGCGCGTGCCGGAACCGGATCGGCCCGCCGTCGTCCCGCACCACCCGCAACCCGCAGGCCAGCTTTCCCAACGACCGCCCCCGGGTCAGCGTCTCCACCGCGATCGGCACCCCGATCAGCACCAGCACCAGCGAGGTCACGTACACCGCCAGGACCGCCGCCTCGTCCAGCGACGCCGTCGCCACGATCAGCACGATCGACACGACCAGATAACCGCCGATGTACACGACCCCGTCCAGCGCCGCCGCCAGCGCCCGGCTCGGCAACTTCGCCGAGTGCAAGCCCAGCTCGACCGCCTCACCCGTCACCAGCCGTCCGGCACCGCCCGCCGCGCTCGCCTCGCTCATGAGGGAACCCTCCTCCCGCCCACCCGGACCCGCAGCGCCCAGTCTGCCTCGTCTGCCAAGCTGGGAGCTCCCCGGCCAGCCAGGAGCAGCGTCCATGGACCTCGACGTCTTCGCAGCCGCCCACCACCACGAGTGGGAACGGCTCGACGCCCTGCTCCACCTGCACCGGCGCCTCACCGGCGAGGAGGCCGACGAACTGGTCACCCTCTACCAACGAGCCGCCACCCACCTCTCCCTCGTCCAGTCCAGCGCCCCCGACCCCGCACTCGTCGGACGCCTCACCACCCTGGTGGCTCGCGCACGCAGCGCCGTCACCGGCGCCCGCACCCCCGGCTGGCGTGACGCGGCCCTCTTCTTCACCCGCGCCTTCCCCGCCGCGGTGTACCGCTCACGCCACTGGTGGATTCCCACCGCGTTCGTCTCCACCGCGGTCGCCGCACTCATCGCCTGGTGGATCGCCACCCATCCCGAGGTCCAGGCGGCCATCGCCGCCCCCGACGAACTGCGCGCCCTGACCCGCCCCGGCGGCGAGTACGAGACCTACTACTCCAGTCACCCCGCCACCTCCTTCGCCGCCCAGGTCTGGACGAACAACGCAATGGCCGCCGGCTACTGCCTGGTCCTCGGCGTCCTCCTCGGGCTCCCCGTCCTCTACGTCCTGTTCGAGAACATGCTCAACCTGGGCCTGGGACTCGGCCTCATGGGCTCCGCGGGTCGCCTCGACACCTTCCTCGGGCTGCTTCTCCCGCACGGCCTCCTCGAACTGACCGCCGTCTTCGTCGCCGCCGGCACCGGCCTCCACCTCGGCTGGACCGTCATCGACCCCGGCCCCCGTCTCCGCCGCACGGCCCTTGCCGAGGAAGGCAGGGCGGCCATCGGCATGGCCATCGGCCTGGCCGCCGTCCTTTTCGTCTCCGGCGTCCTGGAAGCCTTCGTCACGCCCTCCGGTCTCCCCACCTGGGCCCGCATCGGCATCGGTGTCACCGCGGAGCTGCTCTTCCTCGTGTACGTCTTCGTCATCGGGCGGCGCGCCGCCCTCGCAGGCGAGACGGGCGACCTGGAAGAGGCCGACCGCAGTGACGTCCTGCCCACGGCGGCATGACCCGGACGGCCCACGTCGGCGATGTGCAACCGGGGCGGCTGACCTGCTAGTCTCCTGTTCGCCCCAAGACGCCTGTTGACACGGGTGGCGTGGGGAGGTAGATTTGAGCAGTTGCCACGAACTGGACATGTTCAGGGGCCAGCGGCTAGGATCTAGCCCGCTTCGAAAGACTATCGATCGCATCGCATCTCTCAGAAATAACTTTCTGAGTGGCCTTTCGTGTCGCTATTCATAGAGGCAAAACCCCGGCGGTAATCGGACACGAAAGAGTCTGATAAAGTCGGGACATCGAAAGGCGAAAGCCGGAAGATGAAACCCCGCTCCAACAGGGGGCCGGAAACGA
>NZ_JBYIQW010000063.1:0-40857 GCF_057707815.1 Actinacidiphila sp. bgisy160 | reverse complement strand
CACCTGCAGCGCCATCACCTCGCTGCCCGGTCCGGCGGTCCAGCCGCGGCCCGCGTGGGGTGCCACCCGTGTGACGGCGTGCGGGAGCCGTACGCCGATCAGATCGCCCTCGGTGATGCTCTTCGGCCCCAGCAGCAGTCCGCGGCGGGCCTTGCGGGCGCTGGACATCCAGCCGCTCATGCCGCCCTGGACGCCGTCGGCGGTCGCGGCGTAGACGAGGCCGAGACCCTGGTCACGGCCGGACACCGTGATCTCCTTGAGGAGTTTGTCGGCGCCCGACATCGTCAGCAGGTCGGCGTCGTCGACCATGACCACCCGCGGTCCGGGCAGCGCGGCGAGCGCCGAGCGCACCGCCTCCTCGGTCGGTTCGGTGTCGGTGATCACCCGGACCGTCGTGTGCCGGCTGAGTCCGCGCAGCGGGGACTCGCGCGGCGTGAGGACGACCAGTGAGGTGCCGCCGGCAAGCAGCGAGACCGCCAGCGAGGCCAGGGTGTTGCTGCGCCCGGACCCGGTGGGGCCGATGACCCCGAACACCGCGGACGCACCCGCGAGGTCCACGCCGACCGGTTCGCCCTCGTCGCCGCCGATGCCGAGCAGGCCCCACAGGGGCCGCCGCTGCTCGGCGGGCACCTTGTCGTAGACGTCGGCGAACTCCGCCGACCGCGGCAGCGAGGACACCTTGAAGGGCCGCCGTGCCTGCGGCACCCGTGCGTCGCGCTTGAGGGCGGCGGCGCCGATCTTCCGGAGCGCCTCGACCTGCTCGGTGCCGCCGTCCGGGGCGAGCAGCGCGACCTGGGTCTCGGTACCGGTCAGGACGTGCCATCCGCGGCCGGGCGGGATGTCCGCCGGCAGCTTGCCCGGCTTCATGCCGATCGCCTGGACGTCGGAGCGGTCGCCGGGCCGCAGCAGCAGCCGGTGGTCGTTGTGGGCCGCCATGCGGCCGCCCAGCAGCGAGCGTTCGGAGGTGCCGATGAAGTGGATGCCGGCGCCGGCGCCTTCGCGTACCAGGCGGACCATGTCCTGGTACATGTGGCTGTACTCGTGCTCGTCGAGCATGGCCGACAGGGCGTCCCAGCCGTCGACCAGCAGCAGGATGTGCGCGGGGCGTTCGGCCTTCGGGAGCAGCTTGCGCAGTTCGTCGATGCCGGTGGCGTTGTGCTGCTGCGCCAGTTCCTGGCGGTTGACGAGTTCCTGGTTGAGGCGGCGCAGCAGCCGCTCCAGTCGCTCGGTGTCGTGCCGGGGGACGACGGCGCCGCAGTGCGGGAGCGTGGTGAGCGCGGCCAGGCCGCCGCCGGCCGCGTCGATGCCGTAGAAGTGCACGTCGGCGGTGCTCTGGTAGCGGGCGGCGGAGCCGGCCAGGGTGCGCAGCACCTGGGTGCGGCCGGACCGGGGCGCACCGATGACGTACAGGTGGCCGAAGTTGCTGAGGTCCGCGGCGGCCACGTGACGCCGCTGCAGCTGCGGGACGTCCTCCAGGGCGTACGGGATGAGCAGGCGTCCCTCGCGGACGGGGTTCATCGCGTCGAGGTCGTCGAGCAGGATCCGGCGCTCCAGCGCGGGCAGCCAGGGGCTGGGCTGCGGGGTGTAGTCCTGAAGCTGGTCCACGGCCCCGCGGATCTCGTCCACCAGGACCTGCAGGTCGGTGGGGGCGGGCGCCTGGGCGCTCTGGGTGAGGACGACTTCGGACTCGGCCGGCGCCGCGGCCCGCCCGAGTGCGTCCCAGGACAGCTCCGCCGCGACGACGGGCTTACGGGCGCCGCTGTCGGCCTCGGTCTCCTCGGCGGACTTCGGACGCGGCCGCTCGGCGCCCACCCAGGCGGTCTGGAAGGGCTCTGCGGACTTCGGGCCGCGCCGCACCAGGGCGCGGCCGGGAGTGGTGGCGGAGATGTCGACGGCGTCGTTGACGTCGATGACGTCCTGGCTCTCGGACTGGTCGGTGACCCGCAGTGCGATCCGGAGGTTGGTGTTGGCGCGGATGTCGGCGGTCACCACACCGGCCGGGCGCTGGGTGGCCAGGATCAGGTGGATGCCGAGCGACCGTCCGCGCTGGGCGATGCTGATGAGCCCGGGCACGAAGTCGGGCACCTCGCGCACCAGGGTGGCGAACTCGTCGATGACCAGCAGCAGCCGCGGAAGCGGCGCGAGCGTCGGGTCGGCGGCGCGTTTGGCCTGGTACTCGGGGAGGTCTTTGGCGTCCGCGGCGGCCAGGACGTGCTCACGGCGCATCAGCTCGGCGCCCAACGACTCCAGGGCGCGTTCGACCAGGTGGGCGTCGAGGTCGGTGACCATGCCGAGGGTGTGCGGCAGGTTCGCGCACTCCTTGAAGGCGCTACCGCCCTTGTAGTCGACGAGGACGAAGGTCAGTTCGTCCGGCCGGTTGGCGGCGGCCAGGGAGGCGACGAAGGTCTGCAGCAGTTCGGACTTGCCGGAGCCGGTGGTGCCGGCCACCAGTCCGTGCGGGCCGTCCTGGACCAGGTCGAGGGAGAACGGGCCCTCGAAGCCGCTGCCGAGCACGAAGGTGGTGGCGGAGGGCCGGGTCTGCCAGCCCGCCAGGATCTTCTCGGCGCTGGGCGGCTCCTGCTTCAGCAGGTCCAGCAGCTTCACACGCTGCGGCAGTCCCGCGTCGTGCTCGGGACTGACGTCGCGCACCGGTGCCACGGCGCGGGCGACTTGCTCGCACCACTCGGGCGTGACCTGGTCGGCGCGGACCGCCGGCACGTCGGGCGTGCCGGGGCGCTTGACGGTGAGCCGGCCGGCCTCGGCCAGCACCACTCCGGTGCTCTCCTCGGGCAGCAGCCGCTCCTGCTCGTCGAGGCACACGCTGAAGACGCGCGCGGCCGGGCCCTCGGTGAGGACCTGGACCATGCCGGGTACGTCGCGCAGCCGCCGGGCGCCGTCGGCGATCACCAGGACGTCGGGGCCGACGAGAGCGGCGTTGCGGTCGGAGCTCGTGGCGCGCTTGCGCACCTGGATCTGCGCCACCAGTTCCGAGACGCGGGCCGCGGTCGACTCGGGGTCGTTGCCGATCAGGACGAGCGGGCCGCCGGACGCGGCGGGACGCACGTGCGGGAGCCAGCGCACCCAGGCCCATTCGTCGGCGCGCCGGGGATCGGTGAGCAGCACGATCCGCAGGTCGCGGGGGCTGTGCAGCACTGCCGCCTGGACCGCCATCCAACGGGCCAGCGGCTGCACCTCGGCGGCCGGGCCCGCCACGCCCACCACTCCGTGGCCGCTGAGGTCCACGCCGATCGGGGCGTCGGGGATGTTCCAGCGAATGGTGCGGTGGTTCTCGTCGCGGGCGGGGTCCTCGAGTTCGCGCAGCGAGGGCTGGTCGGCGGTGCCCAGTCGCAGCACGAGGTGGTCGGGGTCGTGGCGGCGCCGCTCCCACAGCCGGCTGCCCGGCCCGGTGGCCATCAGCGCGACGGTGGCCGGGTCGGGTCCGGTGACGTGCCGTACCCGGCGCTCCCGGGCGACGGCCTCGCGGACGCCGTCCTCGACCGCGACGCGCCGGCGGTTGTACTGCCGGTCCGCCTCCTCGTAGTCCTTGCGGGCGGTGCGGCGGCCGGTGACCCAGTTGGAGACCATCATCATCGGGCCGAGCGCGATGAAGACGACGAAGTAGTACGACTTGAAGATGGCGACCATGAAGAATCCCATGATCACCGGGGCGATCATCATGGCCGCGGGGAAGGGACGCTTGGCCGGGGGTGAGGGCGGCGAGGGCAGCCGGACCCGCTCGCCGTCCAGGTGCGGGGCGATCCGAGGCGGGCGGTTGTAGTCGATGCCGAACCCGTCCGCGGACTCGGTGACGGCGGCGTCCGCCTCGACCGGCGCGCTCATCCGCAGCAGGACGGAGCCCACGGTCAGGTCCTCGCCGGGCGGCCACGGCACCGGCAGTCCGCGGGCGGCGGTGCGCTCGGTGGTGACCCGTTGCGGGCGGGTACGGCGCAGCGCGGTCACGGCGTCGTCCGGCGGGGGCGCGGCGACCCGGCCGCGCACCTCGTCACCGGGCGTGGTGCGGGTGCGGTGCCAGTGGGCCGAGCCGTCGGCACCGACGGTCACCCACAGGCCGCCCTCGGGGACGCCGTCGCCCTCGAGGCGGATCGCGCACAGCGGTCCGGAGCCGATCTCGTGGCTGCCGAACCCGAGCCGCCAGGTGCGCCCGGCCTGCGGTCCGGAGACCACGTGGATCTCGGCGAGTACCGGTTCCGCGTCGGTCTTCGCGCCCACCCGGACCCGGTCGGGGTCCGTGCCGGGGGCGCCGAGGCCCAGGACGCCGCCTTCGCGCAGTCCGGCGGCGGCGACGGGCGCGTCCGGGTCGAGCCGACGGCCGTCGAGGTAGAGGTCGCGGGCTCGCGCCCCGTCCACGGCCTCCGCGAGGTCCGCGACGGTGCTGCGCGCGGGCAACCCTACGAGGTGGTCGCGGCGCGCACCGTCCGCGCCGTCGACGGTGGTGATGGTGAGGTTCACGGGCTTCCCAGTTCGGGCGTCACGAGGACGAGGAGCGTGCGGTGGCGGCGGAGACACCCGCCGGTCCGAAAGCGGTCGGCTCGGCGAGATCGCCGTCCTCGTCGCCTGAATCGGTGGCGGCGGGGGCGGCGGGGGCCGTGCCGGGCTCGGGGCGGGGGGCGGTCGCGGAGACGGCCATGGCGGTGGGCGACAGCCCGGACTCGACAAGGTCGTCGTCGGGCGAGAGGGTGCCGAGCGACTTCGGCGGGTTGGGGCCGGCGCCTGCGCCGTCCCCGGGAACCGGCGGCAGGTCGCGCACCAGCCGGGAGACGGCGCGGGCCAGGGGCAGCGCGTCGACCGTGAGGGCGGGCGGGCCGCCGTGCAGGCGCAGGTGGCCGTCCCGGTCCGCTTCCAGGATCAGGGTGCTGTGGTGGGCCACACCCAGGGTGAGCAGGCGCACGCCGCCCGGCCGGTTGCGTTCCGGCGCCTCGGCGCTCACCGCGTAGCCGGTGTCGAGGCGTTCGAAGACGTCGGTGGGACCGTGGTGCCGGGGGTGCACCCCGGCGCCGACCACGACGCGTCCGGAGGGCAGGCGGGCGTCGAGCTGGGCCGCGAGGGCCTGGAGGACCGCGCGGGCCGTGCGCCGCTCCCCGGTCACGGAGACCGCCGGCGGAACGGCGGTCAGGTCGAGGAGCACCGCGTCGGTACCGGCCCTGCCGAGGCAGACCACCACGGGGACCTCGCCGCCGTACTCGTTCTCCGGTGCGGAACCGAGGTCGGCGCGGCTGATCCACCACAGGCGTGGTTCGGCCGCGTCTCGGGCCCACGGTTCGGGCAGCGCGCCGTCTCCGTGGCCATGGGCGACGTACACGCCGACGACGTCGGCACCGAGCAGCGCCGCGTACGGCCGGGCGTCGGGCCGCTCGGCGGCGGCGCGGCGCAGCGCGGTCCCCGCGTCCGTCCAGCCGGAGGCGTCGCGGAGCAGGCGGCCGAGCACGCGCAGGCCGCGGCGGTGCCGCAGCGCGGTGCGGACGGGCGTGGCGAAGGCTCGGGCGGCGGTCGTCAGTTCCCGCACGACACGGCGGCGCAGCGCGCCCCAGCCGCCTTTGCGCCGGACGATCCAGTGCGCCACCACGACGACGAGGATCAGCAGGCCGATGAGTCCGATGAGCCGGGTCCAGCCGGCGGGAACGTTCACGCGGCGACTCCGTCCACGCCGCGGCGGGCGAGTTCGGCCCGCAGGGCCCGTACTCCGTGGTGGGTCCGGGACTTGACGGTGCCTCGCGGCACGCCCATCTCGGCGGCGGCGTCGGCCCCGGTCTGGTCCATGACGTGCACTCGGACCACGGCCTCGCGGTGGGCGGGCGGCAGGGCGCTCAGCGCGGCGAGCAGCACGGAACGGTCCTCGACGAGACCGGCGTGGTCGCCGGAGTGCTCGAGCGCGGTGCCCGCGAAGTCCGCGGCGGTGATGCCCACGGGCACGGCGCGGTCGCGCCGCCGGTGGTCCACCACGAGGTTGCGGGCGACCCGGAAGAGCCACATACGGACCGGACGATCGTGCACGTCCAGCCGTCCGGCTCGCTGCAGGGCGCGCAGCAGAGTCTCCTGGAGCACGTCCTCCGCGGCGTGCACGTCACGGCCCATGAGGCCGGTGACGAAGCGCCGCAGGCTGTCCCGCTCGGCGATGATCATGCTGGCGACAGCACTGTGTTCGTCGGCGCCGCCGGTGTCGTGCTCGGCGAGGACATCCGCCCCGCCCTTACGACAGTCGGACTCGTTCACACACATGGCGTAAAGATTAAGCTGCTGAACGAGATGCTCTGACCACAGTGTTGGCGCATATTCGATCATTCGCCGTCACAGTTGGTGAAATCTTAAACTATTGTTCACCTTGCCGAAACCGAGGGGCGGACGCCCGCCCTACGCTTCCGCGCAGACTCCCGAGCCGACAGGAGACCACGTGCCTCCCCATCCCGATCCCCGGGACCCCGAGGTTCTCGACGGGGCGACGCCCCGTTTCGCGGACACTTTCGCCCGACGCCCCTCCCTGCCGCACCGGCGGCTGCTGCCGGACCGGCGGGCGTGGAGCGTCCTGGCCACCACGTCGGCCGTCATCGGCTGCGCGGTGCTGGTCGTGCCCTTGATGGCGCGAATCGACGTGCTGCCCGACGGGGGCGGCAAGGGCGACCCGGTGGCGGCCGTCGCACCCAGTGCCTCGCAGAACGGTGTCCTGCCGGCTTCGCCCGGCGTCAACGGCACCAAGGGCTCCCCCGCCTCGGGCGGCAACCTCCCGCCGGCCTCCGGGTCCCAGGGGCGGGCGAACGGCGGCGGTTCCGCGGGCGGCACCGGCGGCGGCCTGCCGGCCGTGGGCGGCGCCCCCGGCAGCGCCGGTGGCAGCGGCACAGGTGGCAGCAGCGGTGGTGGCAGCAGCAGCGGCGGTTCGGCCACCGGCGGATCCGGCGGTTCGTCGGGCTCGACCTCGGGTTCGTCGGCCGGCCAGCCGACGCCCACCAAGACGCAGCAGACGGTCACCGTGCCCGGCGTGCGCATCCGCAGCGTGCAGAGCGGCCGCTGCATCGCGGTAAGCGGCGCGCAGAACAGCACCGGCCGCGACGGCGCCCGGCTGCAGATCCAGGACTGCGACGGCGGCGCCTGGCAGAAGTGGGACTTCCGCTCCGACGGGACCATCCGCGCCTTCGGCATGTGCATGGACCTGGCCAACGCCTCGTTCACCGACGGTGCGGGCATACAACTGGCCCGCTGCAACGGCGGCTGGGCCCAGCAGTTCAGGCTCAACGCCTCGAACGACCTGACCAACAGGAACAAGTGCGTCGACGTGGTCGACAAGGGCACATCCAGCGGCACGCCGCTCCAGCTGTGGACGTGCTACGGAACGTCGAACCAGAAGTGGGTCAAGGCCTGACGGTCCTCGCCTGATGCCGTCCCCGCCCCGCCTCGGGGAGGGGACGGCCTTCACGTTCCGGCGTGCGGGCGCCGGCCCGGCCCTCAGCCCCGGCCGTCCGGGAGGACCACCGAGCGCGTGAGGTGGCGGGGCGCGTCCGGGTCGAGGCCGCGCGCCGCGCCGAGCGCGGCGGCCAGCCGCTGGACGACGACCAGGTCGGCGAGCGGGTCGCGCCCGAGGGCCACCAGGCGTCCGCCGGTGCGCGCGATCTCCCCCGCCAGCCCCGCCGGGAGGTCCGCGGGGTCGCCGAACCACCACGCCACCCGGCCGGGCCCGGTGACGCTGATCGGGCCGTGCCGGTACTCCATGACCGGGTACGCCTCCGTCCAGACGCCGGCCGCCTCCCGCATCTTCAGCGCGGCCTCCTGCGCGACGCCGTAGGCCCAGCCACGCCCGAGGAAGGTGAACTGCCCGGTCTCCAGCAGCCCGTCGGGCAGCGGCGCGGCGAGCGCGGCCTCCGCCTGGGCGGGCAGACCGGCCAGATCCTCCCCGAGCAGGGCGCGCAACAGGACGAGTTCCGTGGTGGCGAAGCGGGTCTGGACGACCGAGGTCTCGTCGGCGAAGTCCAGGACCACCGCTGCGTCGGCCAGTTCCATGACGGGAGTGGCGGGATCAGCGGTGACGGCCACGGTGGGGGTGCCGCCGCGCAGCGTGGCCAGCAGCTCCAGCACCTCGGTGGTCGTGCCCGACCGGGTGAGGGCGACGACCCGGTCGTAGGCCCGGCCGGCCGGCATCTCCGAGGCGGCGAAGGCGTCCGTCTCGCCCTGCCCGGCGGTCTCGCGGAGCACGGCGTAGGCATGGGCCATGAACCACGAGGTGCCGCAGCCCACGACCGCCACCCGCTCGCCGGCCCGGGGCATCGCGGCCCGCCAGGGCGCCACGCCGTCACCGGCGAGCGCGACGGCGCGGCGCCAGCAGTCCGGCTGGGTCGCTATCTCGGCCTCTGTCCTGCTCCGGCTCGCGTTCCGGGTCTCGCTCTGGCTCATGGATGGACTCCGTCCCCGTCCGGCGGCCCTTGACACCGAGCACGCCCGTTCGAGCATCATGTGTGAAGTTGCTCGACTCTAGCAATTTTCCTGCAGAAAATTGCATGCTGCTTCATGAGGTGGCGGGACAACGCAAGGGGGGTGGGTGGCCCGTGCGACGGCAGGTCCGGTCAGGCGCGGACGACCTCCACGCCGGCCGCAGCGAAAGGCTCGGTGACCGCGGCCGGGGCGCTCCCGTCCGTCACCAGGACGTCGACCTCCTCCACCGGGCAGATCCGGGCGAAGGCCCGCTTCCCCAGCTTGGACGCGTCGGCGACCACCACGACCCGCTCGGCGCGCCGAGCGAGTGCCCGGTTGATGCTCGCCTCGCCTTCGTGCCGGGCCGCCGCGCCATGGGTGACGTCGATGGCGTCCACGCCGAGGAAGACCAGGTCGAGGGTGAGCTCCGCGAGCAGTTCCGCGGCCAGCGGACCGATCAGCTCGTACGAGGCCGGGCGGGCGACGCCGCCGGTCACCACCAGCTTCACGTGCCGGCGGACGGCCAGCTCACCGGCGATGTTCAGCGCGTTGGTGACGATCGTCAGCGCGGTCTGCGCACCACTGCCGGCGAGGTCGGCGCGCGCGGCGAGGGACCGCGCGACCTCGGTGGTCGTGGTGCCGCCGTTGAGCCCCACCACGGTGCCCGGCTTGACGAGGGCCGCCGCGGCCCGGGCGATGCGCTCCTTCTCCGGGGCGTTGCGGGCGGCTTTGTAGCGCAGCGGCAGGTCGTAGGCGATCGCGTTGATCACCGCGCCGCCGTGGGTGCGGGTGACCATGTTCTGCCGGTTCAGCTCGTCCAGGTCGCGCCGGATCGTCGCGGGGGACACGGCCAGTTCGGCCGCCGCGGACTCGACCTCGATACTCCCGTCCCGGGTCAGCATCTCCAGCAGCGCGCTCCATCGGGCCTGTGGTCCCGCCATCTCCTCGTCCCTGTCGTCGGGTGTGCCGGCCCGAGCCGCGTTCCACGCGTGGCCGCGCACATCTTTGCGCTTTACCAGACTGAACCATCACGTTCACGCAACATCATTCCATCGAGAGGTCGCCGCGTCATGCCGCTGGTCCCCACCGCCGAACTCGTCCGCGCGGCGCACGCCGAACGACGCGGGATCGGCGCCTTCAACGTCATCACCCTGGAGCACGCCGAGGCGGTCGTCGCCGGCGCGGAGGCGGCCGGGCGGCCCGCGGTCTGCCAGATCAGCGAGAACGCGGTCCGTTTCCACGGCGGCTCCCTCGCCCCGATCGCCCGCGCGACCGCCGCGGTCGCCGAGTCGGCCGCGGTCCCCGTGGGACTCCATCTCGACCACGTCACCGACGAGGACCTGCTGCGCCGCGCCGCGGACTGCGGCTTCGGCTCCGTGATGTACGACGCGTCCGCCCTCCCCCACGACCGCAACGTCGCCGCCACCCGCGCCGCCGCGGACTGGGCGCACGACCGAGGCGTATGGCTGGAGGCCGAACTCGGCGCGATAGGAGGCAAGGACGGCGTGCACGCCCCTGGCGCACGCACCGACCCCGCGCAGGCCGCCGCCTTCGTGGCCACCACCGGGATCGACGCCCTCGCGGTCGCCGTCGGCAGCTCGCACGCCATGACGACCCGCACCGCCCGGCTCGACCACGAACTGATCGCGCGGCTGCGAGGTGCGGTGCCCGTCCCGCTCGTCCTGCACGGCTCCACCGGTGTCCCCGACGACGAGCTGCGCCGCGCCGTCGCCGGCGGCATGGCCAAGATCAACATCGGTACGGCACTGAACATCGCCTTCACCGGCGCGGTGCGCGACTTCCTCTCTTCGGACTCCGCCGCCGTCGACCCGCGTCGCTACCTCTCCTCGGCCCGCGGGCAGATGGCCGCGGCGGTCGAGAGCGCCCTGCGCGTCCTCGGCTGACACCGGACGGCGGCCGGCTCAACGCCGGCCCGCCGCCTGGAGCTGACGCAGCGTCCAGCCACGCCCCCGCACGTCGAGCGGCCGGGTGGCGGCGGTGAACAGCTCCGCAGTACGACGGTAGGAGAGCCGCCCGCGGCTGGTGCGGAACAGCGGCCCGTCGACCCGCCCGAGGACGAGCAGCGGCAGCAGCCGGGCCGACCCGTGCCCCCAGCGCAGCGGCACCGCGGTGCGCTCGCGGGTACGGCGCCCGGGCAGGTCGAGGTCGTCGACGTCGAGCGCCAGCAGCCGTTCGATGGGCGCCCCCGTCTCATGGAGCAGATGCCAGAACGCCTGCTCCCGCAGCGGCGCCGGCAGCCGCAGCACCTCGCGCACCTGGTCGGTGCCGAGTCCGGCCTCGGCCTGGCGTGCCTTCGGCACGGGCAGGGCCCGTAGGCCGTCCGTGGGGTCGCCCGACAGCCAGCCCTTCGCGCGCCACCACGTCACGGCGCTGCACAGGACGGACAGTTCACGGTTGGCGGTGCGGGCGCCGACCGCCGCGGACCGTGCCGCGAAGGCGTCGCGGAGCCGCCCCGCGGTGCCCGGCGCGTCGAGCAGTGCCAGCGGGACCGCGGGCGGCTCGGCGTTGCGGCGCCCGCCGCCGACGGGCGGGGGGCGGTCGACGAGCCCCCAGGCCCAGGTGGCCAGCGCGATCCGGTAGACCCGCCGCGAACCCGCGCCGAGCCCGGAGGCGGCCAGGAAGCGGTCGACGGCGACGGCGTACTCCACCGGCTGGCTCATGCGCTGCCCGCCCTTCCCTTGTCACTCCGGTCGGCGATCGGCGTCCCGCAATCCCGCGATCCCGCGATCGACCGCAGTAAATGCCCCTGCGTCGTGAACTGCGGCCATCATAAGTTGACTCGACCAGACTCAATAATTCTTTTCGCGGGCCTGGCGTGTCGCCGCACGCCCACTGCACGCTGCGCCCATGGCACTCGATCTCCGCCCCGCGGTCCTGCGGGAACGCGACTTCCGTCGCTTCTTCATCGGCTACTCCACCTCGCTGTTCGGATCGTCGATGGCGTCCGTCGCACTGGCCTTCGCGGTCCTCGAGACCGGCGGCGGGGGCACCGAACTCGGCGTGGTCCTCGCGGCCCGGATCCTGCCGCTGGTGCTGGTGCTGCTCGCCGGCGGCGTCCTCACCGACCGGTGGGGCAGCCGGCCGGTGATGCTCGCCGCGGACGTCACACGCTGCCTCACCCAGGCCGCCCTCGCCCTGGCCCTGCTCGGCGGCGCGCCCCCCATGGCGACGCTGATCGCGCTTGTCGTCGTCTGGGGCGCGGCCGAGGCGCTGTTCACCCCCGCGCTCGACGCGCTCGTCCCCCGCATCGTGCGAAGTGACGCGCTCTCGGACGGCAACGCGCTGCTCGGCGTGGCCCGGTCGGCGGCCTCGATCGCGGGCCCGGCACTCGCAGGCGTCCTGACGGCGGCCGCGGGCGCCTCCGCCGTCCTCGCCGTCGACGCCGTCAGTTACGCGGTGAGCGTCGTCGCGCTGCTCCTGCTTCCGCGCACCGCCCGGGTCTCCGGGCCCGCCACCTCCTTCGCCGCCGAGTTGCGGGAGGGCTGGACGGAGTTCCGCTCCCGGACCTGGCTCTGGGTCACCTCGGCCCACGTCTGCCTGTTCAACCTCTTCGTGTGGGCGCCCTTCCTCGTCCTCGGGCCCCTGGTCGCGCAGCGGGAGCTCGGCGGGCCGGCCTCCTGGGGCCTGGTCATGGCCCTGTACGGGGCGGGAGCGGTGGCGGGCGGCACGGCGATGCTGGGCCGCCGGCCCCGCCGGCCGCTGTTCGTGGGGACGGCCGCCACCGTGGGCTGGGCCATGCCGTCGGCCGCCCTCGCCACCGGGCTGCCGCTGCCGTGGATCTGCGCCGCCGCGCTGGCGGCCGGTGCCGGCTCGGCCGTCTGCGGCACCCTCTACGCGACGGTCACGCAGAGCCAGGTGCCGCCCGGTGCGCTCGCCCGGGTCAGCGCGTACGGCACCTTCGGCGCCTTCGCGCTCGGACCGGTGGGTCTCGCCGCGGCCGGACCGGTGTCCGTCCTGTTCGGCGTCGCGGGGGTGCTGGGCTTCGGCGCGGTCTGGCAACTCGCGGCGGTGGCCCTGGTCCTGACGCTTCCCGCCGTGCGGGCCGTCCTCCCGCCGCCCGGGAGGACGGCGTCCGCACCCGGCGGGGACCGGGACGCGAGCAGCCCCTCCCCCTCGTCCTGAGCCCCTGCGGCGCCGTCGCACGATGTCGTGGGTCACGTGCGCCGCGGTCGATGCCGGGATCACGCTCCGCTACGGCAGCGGACGCCGCGCTCCCGCGGTGCACGGCGGTGTCCCGGCGCCCGGCAGGACGGATGTCGGGTGCAGGGACAGCGCGTCGACCAGCCCGGCGTCGAGCGCCGGGCCGATCGTGGCGTCGCCGCCCATGAGGACGACGTCGAGGTCCTCGCCGCGGAGCGACGACGCCTCCCGCGCCCGCTCACGCTCGGCGGCGACGGCGTCGGGCAGTCCGGTGGTGACGAACGTCCGGCCGCGCCGTCAAGGTCCCAAGTCCAACGAGCTGTTCGCCGCGATCGGGGCCCGCAGCCGCCAGGACGCCGTCGCGTACGCGGAGCGCGTCCGCCGCGCGCAGTGGCCGGGAGACCGCGGGTCCCGCCCCGGCGGCTCGTCAGGAGGCCGTCGCCGGGGTGTCCCGCAGGGCGACGTTGGCGTGGCTCTCCTGGAAGCTCTGTTCCGAGACGAGGGTGAGCCGGGCCGTGGACTGGAACTCCGGCACGGTGGTGGAGCCGCAGGAGACCATCGTGGTCCTGAGCTTGGCGACGGTCAGGGCGAGCCCCTCGTTGAGGTCGCCCGCGTAGGGGACGTAGCCGTCCACACCTTCCTCGAAGACGAGCCCCTGGCCGCCCTGGCCGTAGCGCTGCCAGTTGCGGGCCCGGTTCGAGCCCTCGCCCCAGTACTCCTTGACGAAGCCGTCGCGGGTGGGCAGTTTCGCGCCGGCCGCCTGGTCGAAGCGCGCGAAGTAGCGCCCCATCATGACGAAGTCGGCGCCCATCGCCAGCGCCAGCGCCACGTGGTAGTCGTGCACCAGCCCGCCGTCGGAGCAGATCGGCACGTACTCGCCGGTGCGTTCGCGGAAGGCGTCCCGGGCCGCCGCGACGTCCAGCACGGCGCTGGCCTGGCCGCGGCCGATACCCTTCTGGTCGCGGGTGATGCAGATGGAGCCGCCGCCCACCCCGACCTTGACGAAGTCCGCCCCCGCCTCGGCGAGGAAGGTGAACGCCTCGCCGTCGACCACGTTGCCGCCGCCGACCGGGATCTCGGGGTGGTGCTTCTTCACCCAGGTCAGGGCCTGCGCCTGCCAGTCGCTGTACCCGTCGGACGAGTCGAAGCACAACACGTCCACGCCCGCCTCCAGCAGGGCCGGCACGCGCTCTCGGTAGTCATGGGTGTTGATGCCGGCGCCCACGCGCAGCCGCTTGGCGGCGTCCACCAGCTGGTTCGGGTAGCGCTTGTTGTCCGCGTAGTCGGAACGGAACACCAGATGCTGCAGGTGACCCTCGGCGTTCAGCACCGGCAGGCAGTCCAGCCGTTCGTCCCACAGGCGCGCGTTGGCCTCGGAGAGCGTGGTGTCGGGTCCGGCGTGGGCCAGGTCGGCGATGGCGGTCATCCGGCCGCTGACCGGTCCGTCCAGGTCATGGCGCTGGGGGTGGAAGTCCCGGGAGGTCACCAGGCCGAGCAGGCGGCCGGTGGCGGTCCCGTCGTGAGTGACCGCGGCGGTGCTGTGGCCGGTGCGGCGCATGACGTCGACCAGGAGGCCCAGGCTGTCGTCGGGGCGGACGTTGGTGTCGCTGGTGACGAATCCGGCCTTGAAGTTCTTCACCTGGCGGACCGCCGCGGCCTGGTCCTGGATCGGCTGGTTGTGGTGCAGGAAGCTGAGACCGCCGTTGCGCGCGAGCGCGATGGCGAGCTCGGGGGTGCTGACGGCCTGCATGATCGCGGACGTGAAGGGGGACTGGAGCTCGATCGCCGGCGCCTCGCCCGCGACGTGCCGGACCAGGGGAGTGCGCAGGTCGACCGCCGCTGCCGAGCAGTCGGTCCGTGTCCGGTTCGGCAAGAGCAGGAACTCGTTGAACGTCCGTGAGACCTCGGCGATGATCTGTGCCACTCGTTCCTCCTGGCGCGTCGGCCGGGGCGCGACTGCCCCGCCGTGGGGATCGCCCCCGTGTCGCGGGGCCCGGGCAGGCAGGAACCGGCACGGCAGCCGTGGAGGTGCCACGACTGCGGCAGAGCCCTGACCGGCCCGTGGATCGAACGGGGTACGGTCGTGACCCGGCACCTTATCGATCGACCCGGCCGTCGCACGAATCGTGCCGCTCACCGGCGGTCATCGCCGCCGGACGGTCCCTCGGGTGCTCGGCGCGGGTGGCGTCAGGCGAACCGCGGCAGGCCTCACGGCCGGGCCCCAACGGTGCGCCCGGGAACCGCGCGCACGCCACGACCGGTGTCCGCCGTGGTGAAAGGCCCTGCCTCCCCCACGGCGGAGGTCACGGCATGTCAGCGGCCGGCGGTCTGGCCGCCGTCCACGGGGAGGGTCACACCGGTCACGAACGGGGCCCTCTCCAGGTAGAGCACCGCCTCGACGACGTCGGCGATCTCACCCATCCGGCCCACCGGGTGCAGCGCCGCCAGCGCCTCATGGGTCTCCACCGGGTGCATCGGCGTCTTGATCGTGCCCAGCGCCACCGCGTTCGCGCGGATCCCCCGCGTCGCGTACTCGATGGCCAGCGCCCGGGTCGCCGCCTGCAGGCCGCCCTTCGTCAGCGACGCCAGCACCGAGGTCACCTTCGCGTCCGCCTGGTCACCGAGGCTGCTGGACATCTGGACGACATGTCCCCCGCCCTGCTCCAGCATCCGCTCCACCGCCCGCTGCGTGATCCGGAAGAACCCGTCCAGGTTCACGCCGAGCACGGCTCGGTAGTCCTCCTCGGTGTACTCCGTGAACGGCTTCGCGACGAAGATCCCCGCGTTGTTGACCAGCGTGTCCACCCGGCCGAACCGCTCCACGGCCGTCGCGATCACCCGCTCCGCGGTCTCCCGGTCGGCGACGTCCCCCCGGACCGTCACCACCTCCGGGTCCGCCGACTCGCCGATGTTCCGCGAGGTGGCCACGACTGCGTACCCCAGCTTCCGGTACCCCTCGACCAGCCCGGCACCGATGCCCTGCGACGCACCCGTGACGACCGCGACCTTCCGATCCTGAACGCTCATGACCTGCTCCCGATGGATGGGGGACTGCGCCGGTGAGGTAGCCGACCGTTCACCTACAAGCGCGACGACCAGGCGACAATTCCGGCGGAACGCCGGAAATCTACCCTTTGTAGGGGTCTCCATCGGGGAGCCAGGCGTCCGGGCCGTGGACGCCGAGATCGCCCACGCCGTCGGTGAGGACGTCCACCACGGCCAGCACCGCGTCGCGGACCTCGTCGGCGCGCCAGACCAGCGACCAGGTCCAGTAGACCTCGGGGGCGAGCACCGGCCGCTTGACCAGGTCCGGCGGCAGCGGGGCGGTCTGGCCCTTGGGGCAGTTGACGACCGGCCCGCGGCAGCGGCGGACGTGGTCGAAGAACCCGCTGCCGGTGACCCCGCCGTCGGAGATGCGGACCGCCCGCGCCCCCGTGTCGGCGGCGAGCCGCTCCGCGTACAGGTTCCACGACAGCCAGGAGGTGGTGTCGTCGTCGAGGAGGACGGCGGTGTCCTCGGCGCGCACGGCGCTGGTGTCGTCGCCGGTGGAGACCGCGTAGAGCTGATCCGCGCCCAGCAGCCGGGACCGCAGGCCGTACCGCCTCAGGTCCTCCGTACGCACCCAGCAGACCGCGAGGTCCAGGCTGCCGTCGGCGACCCGGGAGGCCTGGGTGTGGGAGGGCGCGATCCACGCGTCCACGTGCAGCCGCGCCACGGCGGACGCGCGGGCCGTCAGGTCAGCGGGGAGCCAGTTGACGTAGCCGAGCCGGACCGCCTCCGAGCCGGCCAGTTGCCTGGCGCGGCGCCCCACGTCGTCGGCGCGCTCCAGCAGCGCCCGGACGTGCGGCAGCAGCGACGAGCCCGCCGGGGTGAGCGACACCGACCGGCGGTCGCGGTCGAAGAGCCTGACCCCCAGGTCGCGTTCGAGTGCCTTGATCTGCTGGGACAGGGAGGGTCCGGCGATCAGGAGCCGTTCGGCCGCCCTCCCGAAGTTCAGCTCCTCGGCGACGGCGACGAAGTACCGGAGTTGACGCAGCTCCACGCCGCCATGCTAGGGCCTGGCCCGGTGGATCCTCGCATCGTCGGCCTGTGGAAGCCACCGCCTCCCAGGAGGGAGGAAACCGGTCCTGGCCCGCGCCGCGCCGCCGGGCCCAGGATGGGGGCCCGGCCGCCTTCCCGGCCGGGGGAAGCGGCGGGATCCAGCCGGTCGACGAGGAAATAGTCGATCGGTCGTATACTGGTGCCCATGGGACGCACAAGTGATGCCAGGGAGAAGATCATCACTGCCGCGCAGACGCTCATCGAGCAGCGTGGCTACTCGGCGCTGGGCGTGGCCGAGATCTGCAAGGCGGCCGGGGTGCCCAAGGGGAGCTTCTACTATTTCTTCGAGTCCAAGGAAGCCCTCGCCCTGACCGTGATCGACGAGCACTGGGCGGCGCAGAAGCGCGACTGGACCCGCATCCTGGGCGCCGACGCGGCCCCCCTGGAGCGGCTGCGCCGGCTCTTCGAGGCGACCGAGGAGAGCCAGCACGCGGGCCAGCAGTCCTGCGGAACGGTCTCGGGCTGCATGTTCGGCAACCTGACGCTGGAGATGAGCAACCAGACCGATTCCATCCGCGGCCGGCTGCAGGAGATCTTCGACACGCAGGTCGGCATGATCGACGAGATCGTCACCGAGGCCCGTGAACGCGGGGAGGCCACCGTCGCCGACACCCACGCTGTCGCGGCGTCGATCGTCGCCCAGCTCGAGGGGCAGGTGCTCTTCGCCAAGCTCTACAACGACACCGGGCGCCTCAGCGCGCTGTGGACGAACTGCCTCGCCATCCTGGGCGCGACCGAGCCGCGGGAGGCCGTGGCCGCGGTGTGACGGTGTCTGCCGTGTGACGGCTCGGTACCACGGGCGCGGCGCCCGCGGTACCGAGCCCCACCGCGTCGAGGCCGAGGATCAGCGGCCCGGCAGCCTCTCGGTGATCTCCTGGAGCACCCACTCGTTGCCGTCGGGGTCACCGAACGACGCGAAGGAGCAGTAGCTGCGCCGCTCCGCGTCGGGGCCGGGCACGCGTCCCTCCGTCCCGGCGCGGTGAAACAGACCTCCGGCGTCGTGGAACACCTCGCTCGTCTCGACGCCGCGTCCCACGAGTTCCTCACGGGCCGCGACGACGTCCTCCACGATCAAGTGGAGTCCCCGGACCGAGCCCGGCGCGGCCGAGCTGACCCCGGTACCGAAGATGACCGAGCAGAGCGAGCCGGGCGGGGTCACCTGGACCACCCGGAAGTCGTCGCCGGCGGTGACGTCCGCGTCCAGCCGCCATCCGAGCCCCACGTAGAAGTCCTTGGCCCGGTCGACGTCGGCGACGGGCACCACCACGACCTCGAGTTTCATGTCCACAGGGGTTGCTCCTCTCCCTTGCCCCGTCCGCTGTGCGGGGGCGCTCCGCACGCCGCGGTCCGCGGGGGTGATGCGTACCCCCGCGCCCCGGCGGGCGGACGGTACGGGCGGGAGGGCCACCGAGTTGGCGGTGCGCGCCCCTATCGGGCGAGGAACGGCAGCAGGGCCGCCGTCACCTCCGCGGGGGCGTCCAGGGCCACGAGGTGGGCCGCCGCCGGGAACTCGACCAGGGTGGCGCCGGGGATCGCGGCGGCGTAGCGGCGGGCGATGTCCTGGAAGTCCGGCACGTCGAGAAGGCCCACGCCGACCAGGGTGGGCACGCGGAGGGTGGCGACGTCCCCGGCCTCGCGGCCCTTCGAGTGCGCATCGACCGTGCCCTGGTGGGTCAGCGCGGTCCGCAGCGGCCCGCGCAGCCGGTCGGCCGATCCGGCGGGTACCTCGTCCTGTCCCCGCGCGGGGCCGCGCAGCCACATGTCGAGGTTCACGCGGACGGCGGCGTCGAGGTCCCCAGCGGCGAGCGCCTCGGTCTCGGCCGCGTCGTAGGCGATCATCCGCGACGACCAGTCGTATCCCGGCCACGGCGGGGCGAACACCGCCAGGGAGTGGACGCGACCGGGGTGGGCGAGCGCGAAGTCGAGCGCCACGCGACCGCCGAAGGACGCGCCGACGACGCGGGCGCGGTCGTGCCCGAAGTGGTCCAGGACACGGCGCAGGTCGTCGTGCTCGCTGAACGGGCCGGTCGGCGGTGGCGACTGGCCGAAGCCGCGCATGTCGTAGCGGATGACCGTGTGGTGCTCCGCGAGGCCGGGCACGACCTCGTCCCACATCCGGTGGTCGGCGACGCCGGCGTGCACGAGGACGACAGGCGGCCCGTCCCCCGTGACCGTGCAGGCGAGACGGCCGAGTTCGTCGGTGAGTGTCAGCATCCGCAGATGATCACATGTCCCCGGCGCCCCCGCCCGCGGATTTTCCCACGGGTGGCACCGCGCCGCGGCGGGAGCACACGCACTGGTCACCGGTCAGAGAGCTGTGCTCCGGGCGGGGTGGCGATGGGGAGGTCCGCCGCCACTTCCGGATCGAGGTGCTCGGGCTTCCGGCAATGCCGATCGTCCGGAGACGATCAGCCAGGTGCCTCCGTCGCTTTGCTCGTCAGACAGCAGGCCTGCCTGACCGTGATGCGTGCTCAGTTCCAGGCGGAGGGGGTGGCGGCGAGCGGCCGGCCCGCTTCGCATTGCTCCGGCGCCTCGAAGACGCTCGACCCGGGCCCGGGACGGGCGAGCGTGTGAAGCCCCGGGCGGACAGGCCGCGCTTGGTCGGCGGCCCGTCCGCCCGGGGCTTCGCTTCCCCGCCCGCGGGCGGGGGGTCGAGCTACGTCACCCGGTGACGCGCAGGTGCCGTCGTTCGGCCAGCTCCTCCGCGCCGACCACGGTCAGCACCGGGCTTCCGGGCGGCGCGAACATCATCACCACCATTTGCGACTGCGCGTCCGGAAGGTTGTTGGCGCCCAGGTAGTGGATCACGTCGCCGCCGGGCTCGAACAGGGCGTCACCGGCCTTGATCACCCGGGGCGGCTGCCCCTCCAGCTCGAAGAGGACCTCGCCCTGGGTCACGTACCCGAAGATCGGTCCGGGGTGCCGGTGCGGCGGCGCGCCCGGGTCGCCGGGCTGCAGGGTGACCCGGATGGTCCTCGCCTCGGCGCCGGCGGGAATCCGGCCCGCGGCTTCCGGCAGGGTCGCGATCACCTCGACGCCTGGGGGCAGGTGTGCGTGCTCAGCGCTCATGAGTTCCTCCAAACAGGGACTGTCCGAAGAAAGACAGGACGGCCTCCCCGTTTGTGACGCCCACGCACGGCTGGGCCGGGACGCCCCGGCGGGCGCGGGCTCGCGGAGCCGGCCACGGCCGGCTCCGCGCGGAACGACCCGACGGCGTCGTGGAGGCGCTGTGGGACCTTCCGGGCTCCGCCGGGACGGCCTCGGCCCCGGCCGGGTGACGCCCCCGGGCGCGCCGCGCCCTCCCTGCATTGCTCAGAGTTCGAGGCGCCAGTCGTTGCCGCGCAGCATCGTCCCGCTGCCCCTCGGGTCACTCGAACTCGCGGGTGCCGCGCAGGGTGAACCCCAGGCGGCGGCGATGCCCCTGCCCTGGTACGGCGGCAGGACGTTCCAGCCGGTCTCGTAGACCGGTTCGCCCTGCCAGTCACGGCGGTGGTGGGCGATGCCGCCGACGGGCTCGTCGCCGAGGAGCACGGCTTACATGCGGCCCAGCCCGGCTTCGGCAGGGCCAGGTGGCGCTCGTGCCGGGCGAGCAGCCGTTCCTCGGACTCCGCGCCCCTGACGTGCCGCCGCATCCCGGGGGTGTCGATCAGCCGGAAGGGAGCGAAAGTGCTGCCTCCGACCAGGGCTCCAGGCGAAGGTCCGTGCGGAGCAGCCTGACAGAGCCCTCCGGCGGCAGGCACCTCCGTTTCCCGCCGGGGGTGCACCCGGCGCGGGCACGGGGCGCGCCGACGGGTACGATCTGCCGCGATGCGCAGTGACGGAGGAGCCGGCCGAGGCGGTGCGACACCCGCCCGCCTGGGCGGTGTTGTCCTCGTCCTGTGCGGGCTGATCGCCGCCCTCGGGGTCTGCGGTCACGCCGGGGCGCCGGACGCCGCGTCCGGCCCGGTCCGGACCCTTGTCTCCGCCCACGTCGCGTACGTCAGCGACGAGGTGTGCACGGACGCACACGACCCCGGCAGGCCCGGCAACGGCTGCTCCCCCGCGGAGCACACGCCGGTGACCCTGGGCTCCGCGCCCATGCCGCACCTCGCCGGCACCGCACTGCCGTCGGTGTGGCCCCCCGCGGTCGCCGCGTCCGGGCTGAGCGCGCCGTCCCCCGGCACCGTGCGCCCCTTCGACCTGCACATGCTCCAGATCCAGCGGATGTAGGAGGGCCGGTCGCACCGGCGGTGACCGCCGGTGCGCGCCGTACGTCATCCGACCCTTCACGAGCACCGCCGTGTCGCCGACGCGGCGGGGAATCAGGACATGCCATGGGTTCCCCCAATTCCAAGGCCAGGACCGCCGACCGCCGCGCGCGCGTCGAGGAGATACGCCGCCAGGAGCAGGCCCGCGAACGCCGCAACCGGATCATCACCATCACCGCCTGCACGGCCGTCCTCGCCGGACTGGTCGGCGGCGGCCTCTACCTCGTCAACTCCGCCGACGACAACGGCGGCAGCGACGGGAAAGCCGCGGCCGCCGGCTCCATCAGCGGGGAGAAGACGTGGTCCGGCCTCACGCAGAACCACGTCAGCAAGACCGTCGACTACCCGATGAGCCCGCCCGCGGGCGGCGACCACAACCCGGTCTGGCAGAACTGCAACGGCGACGTCTACGACAAGCCCCTCACCAATGAGAACGCCGTGCACTCCCTGGAGCACGGCGCGGTGTGGGTCACGTACACGGACAAGGCGACGGACGCCGACGTCAAGACGCTCGCCACCCGCGTCTCGAAGACCCCGTACTCCCTGATGAGCCCCTACGCGGACCAGGCCTCGCCGATCACGCTCACGGCGTGGGGCCACCAGTTGGGCGTCACCGAGGCGGACGACCCGCGCGTCGCCGAGTTCTTCGACACCTATGTGCAGGGGGACCAGACCCCCGAGCCCGGCGCGCCCTGCACCGGGGGCAAGGCCTCGTGACCGCCGCCCGGGGCGCGAGCAGGCCGCTGCTCGCTCTCGCCGGCGCCATGGTGCTGGTCGTGCTCGCGGTCCTGGCCTTCGCTCTGCTCACGGCACGCCCCGGCAGCGGGGGCACCCCGGGCACGGACTCGCCCGACGCCGGCTTCGCGCGCGACATGGCGATCCACCACCAGCAGGCGGTGGAGATGTCCCTGATCGTCCGCGACCGCACGGACGACGAGGACGTGCGCAGGCTGGCCTACGACGTCATCAACACCCAGGCCAACCAGCGCGGCATGCTGCTGGGCTGGCTGGACGTCTGGGAGCTGCCCAAGTCGTCCTCGACGCCGCCCATGACGTGGATGGGACACGACATGGCCTACACGCCGCACGACGGGTCGCTGATGCCGGGCATGGCCACGAACGCGGAGCTGCGACGGCTCGACGCGGCCCATGGCAAGGCCGCCGCGGTCCTCTACCTCCAGTTGCTCACCGCACATCACAAGGGCGGCGTGGAGATGGCGGCCGCGGCCGCCGACCTCGCGCGGACCGACCGGGTGCGACGCCTGGCGGCGGGCATGGTCCAGGGCCAGGAGGCGGAGATACGCCTGATGGCCGACATGCTCGCGGCCCGCGGCGCGAGCCCCAACCGCTGACCTCACTGGGGTGCCGGGAGGCCGCCCGCCTCCGGGCACCCCCGGGTGGGCTTGCCGGAGTGACTCCCGACGCCTCTTGATCCGCCCGGCATCGGCACAGGTCACCGCCGTCCTATCGAAGTTGACAACGGTCACCGGTGCAGTCTTTGGCGATCGGCGTGCCCATGTGTTTCCCTGCGGGTGTCGCAACCGGAACGGGGAGGTCGCCGCACCATGAACGCGCACGATCACGGGCACGGGCACGGGCACGCACACGGGGTGGCCGAAAACGCCGACCGGCGCTGGCTGGCGCTCGCGCTCGGGCTGATCGCCGGCTTCATGGCCGTCGAGGTCGTCGTCGGGTTGCTGGTGGGGTCCCTGGCGCTGCTCTCCGACGCCGCGCACATGCTCACCGACGCCGCCTCGATCGTGCTGGCGCTCGTGGCGATGCGGCTGGCGGCGCGCCCGGCGCGCGGCGGTTTCACGTACGGACTCAAGCGGGCCGAGATCCTCTCGGCGCAGGCGAACGGCATCACCTTGCTGCTCCTCGCCACGTGGCTGGCCTACGAGGCGGTGCGGCGGCTCGTCTCGCCGCCGGAGGTGGCGGGCGGCCCGGTCCTGGTCACCGCGCTGGCCGGAGTGGTCGTCAACATCGGCGCGGCGTGGTGCCTGTCGCGGGCGAACCGGACGTCGCTGAACGTGGAGGGCGCGTTCCAGCACGTGCTGAACGACCTGTACGCGTTCGTCGGCACGGCCGTGGCGGGCCTGGTCGTCCTCCTGACCGGCTTCGTCCGCGCCGACGCCATCGCGACGCTCGTGGTGGTCGGCCTCATGCTCAAGGCGGGGTGCACGCTGGTGCGCGAGTCGGGGCGGATCTTCCTGGAGGCGGCCCCCGCCGGCCTGGCCCCGGACGAGGTGGGCGACCGCCTGGCCGCCCACGAGGCGGTCACCGAGGTGCACGACCTGCACATCTGGACCATCACCTCCGGGCAGCCCGCGCTGTCGGCGCACGTCCTCGTCGAGCCGGGCGGGGACTGCCACGCCGTCCGCCGTGACCTGGAGCACCTGCTCGGCTCGGACTACGGGCTCACCCACACCACCCTGCAGGTCGACCACGCGCCCGCCGAGCTGCTCACCGTGGGCGGTGCCCCGGTGGGCCGGCCCGATGCGACGGGAAGGCACTGTGGCGAGGCGCACGGCCCGGTGCACCACTCAGGGCCGCACGGACACGGCGAGCCGGACACCGGCGGAGCGTAACCACCCGGGCCGAAGCGCCGCCGGCGGGAACAGGACGGGATTGCGCACCATACGGCGGGCACCGAGCTTGCGCGGCGACGACGGCGATGCCGACGGCGGCCACCGCCGGGTCGTCGAGGCGCAGCGATAGTGTGATTGAACGTTTTACATCAGCGAACACGGCGTACAGCGCAGGCCAAGCGTCGGCTCGGCCGTGGACGGCCGGCTCAGCCGTCCAGCCAGCCGCGTTCGTGGGCGAGGAGCGCGATCTGGAACCGCGTCCGGGCGCCCAGGGCGGTGCCCGCCTCGCTGACGTGCTTCTGCACCGTCCGGCGGCTGACGCCGAGCACCCTGGCGATGGCGTCGTCCTTCATCCCCGTGGCCATGAGGTGGAGGATCTCCCGGGTCCGTTCGTCGGTCTCCACCGTCTCCCGTTCCCGCCGCGGGACGGGCCAGTCCTGGCGGCTCTCCAGCGAGACGGGTGTCGCGCGTTCCCAGATGCCCTCGAAGAGCGCGACGCACACCTCGATCAGGGCTGGGGAGTGCACCACCATCGAGCCCGCCGAGGGCCGGTCGCCCTGGAGCGGGAGGAGGGCCGCGGTCCGGTCGAAGAGCGCCAGCTTGACCGGGAGCCGGGTACCGAGGCGGAACTCACCGCCCACCGCGGTGCCGCGCAGCGCGGTCTCCAGGGACACCTCGTCGGTGAAGCCGTCGGCCTCGTACACCGACCGCAGCCGCACTCCGGGGGCGACCGCGGTGCGGTCCGGGTCCCGGTGCCCCGAGTCGTCCGAGGTCCCGGTCACGTAGGGCGGCTTGGCCAGGTGCAGCACCTCGCTCCTGCTGCCCTTCAGCAGGTGGGCGTAGCGGGCGGCGACCTCGTCGCCGTGCTCCAGGACCTCCACCAGGTTCGGCGCGCCGGGGTGCGCGACGGAGCGGTAGAGCTCGTCGAGCCGCTCCATGAGCAGCTCCGTACGGGCCAGTTCGCCCCGCCTGCGGGCGAGCAGGGAACCCAGGGAGGAGCGCGGCGGTCCGGCCTTCCAGCGCGGGGACCCGCCGGGGATGCGGATGACCAGGAGTTCCTCCTCCAGGTCCCGCAGCGCCCGCTCGGCCTCGCCGGCGGATGTGCCGACCGCCTCGGCCACCGCGGCGGCGTCCGCCGAGGGACGTCCCACCAGGTACTCGAGGACCCGGCTGCCCAGGGGGTCCAGACCCGTGCCCGCCCAAGGACCGCCCGACGAGACATCCATGCAGCCTGCCACCCCTGTACGTACGCGCACCGGCTGATGATCGTACGCCTCGCGGGACGGCCGGCGGGGGCCCGGTCCGGCGTGCGCCGGTCCGGGCCCCCGTCGGGGTGGTGCGGTGTCGCGGCCGCTCAGCCGCAGGTTCCCGCGGGGCGGGCCCGGGTCACCAGGTCGGTGTCCGTGGTGGTGGTGTCCATCCACAGGACGCGGCTGCCGGTGCCGGCGGCGGCGTTCGACTGCTGGCCCTTACTGCAGGAGACCCGGCCCAGCGGGGTGCCCTGCGGGGTGAACTGGTAGAGCTTGGCCAAGGAGTCGTTGTAGTCGTCGAAGACCTGCGACCACGAGGAGAACACCGTCAGCGTCACCGCCGTGTCCGAGGCCGTGAGGCCGAACGCCCGGACGGGGCGCGGGCCCTTCTCCGCGATGACGTCGGTGACGGTGGAGCCGTCCACGGACGCCCGGCGCAGGGTGGTGAAGTCGTCGTCGGTGTAGTCGGTGTCGATCAGCCAGTAGACACCCGCCGCGGTGATCACCGGCGCGCTGATCCATTCCGGCTGCGAGGGCGCGCCGAGGGTGGCGGTCTTCCCGGTCCTGGTGTCGAAGACCTCCACGACGACCCCGTAGGTGCCGTCGAACATGCCGTCGTGGATGTAGGCGATGCGCCCGTCCTTGACGGCGGGCTCGACCGCCTGGTTGTAGTCCCGGCCGAGCGGCACCTGACGCGGCGTGGTGTCGCCGCCCTTCAGGTACAGGACCCGCTGCAGCGAGGTCGCGTCGTCGCGGCGGGACCAGGCGACCGTGTCGCCGTCCACGCTCAGGCCGCTGATCTCCGAGGTGGTGCTGTACAGCGTCTTGACGGGGCCGCCGCCCACGGGCGCCGACAGGATGTCGTAGGTGTGGGCCCAGGGGTCGTCGCCGGGGACGTCGCCGACCGCCACCCACACCACGCGCTTGCCGTCGGTGACCGGGCTCAGGTGCGAGCGCCCGTCGACCGGGGAGACCCGGCGGGGCTTGCCCTTGCCGTCGGTGCGGCCGGTCCACACGGCGTACGGCTCGGTGCCGTCGGCGCTGGACTTGGGGGCGGCCCACCAGTCGCCGCCCGCGCTGGGGCTGTTGCCGGTGCCGACGTACGACATCAGGGTGCCGAGCCGGCCCATCAGCACGTCGCTGTCCAGCCCGAGGTTCCGCTCCCAGCCGGGGACGATGCCGTGGGCGTCGAAGGCCTTCTTCACCTTCGCCATGCGGTCGCCCTTGACGTGCAGGGACCTGGCGGCGGCGATGACCGCGTCACGTCCCTCGTCGAAGCCGTCGAGGGGGGTGATGTACGAGGTGAGCGCCTTGTAGACGATCTTGTCTGCGAGTTCGCCGCCCAGACTCTCGCGGATGTCCCACAGCGCGCCGCTGAAGATCGTGGAGTTGACGTGCACGCCGCCGTTGTCGTAGGCGGAGCCGAGCGGCAGCCCGAGGAAGCCCTTCGTGGTGGCGCCGTCGTTGAGGTCGCGGAAGGCGCAGTCCTTCGGCGCCCGGGTCCGGCAGAGGTCGCCGCCGATCAGGCCCGCCTCGGGGTCGGTCATGGGCGTGCGGTTGACGGTGACGTCGATGACATTGCCGAAGTAGTCGGCGATCGCCTCGTTCATGGCGCCGGACTGACCGGCGTAGACGAGGTCGGCGGTGTGTTCGACGACGCCGTGGGTCATCTCGTGGCCGACGACGTCCAGGTCGGAGGCGAGCGAGCGGTACTCGTCGTCACCGGTGCCGTAGACCATCTTGGTGTGGTCCCAGAAGGCGTTGACGAACGGCGAGCCGAAGTCCGTGACGCCGACGAGGGAGTTGATGGCCATGCCCTTGCCGTCGAGGCTGTCGCGCCGGAAGGTGCCGCGGTAGAAGTCGTACACCTTGCCCGCCGCCCAGTGGGCGTCGACCGCGCCGCTGTCGGTCATCTCCTGCGGCGCCGTCGTGGTCGGCATCGCGAACGGCACGACGCTCTCGGGCCACTGACCCGACACGTCCTGGTACCAGACGCTGGAGGCGTCCCAGGTCTGGATGACGTTGTGGCTCCTGCTGTCGGCCATGTGCGCGGTGTCGCGCAGCAGGTACTGGCCGGTGGCCGCGTCCTCGGAGAGGTTCAGCGGCACGGTCGTGCCGCTCAGGAGGACCCCGCTGCCGATGACGCCCGTCGCTCCGGCCGCGGGAGCGGCGGGCGCGCCGCCCCGCGTCGAGGCGCCGTCGCGCATGGACGTGCCACTGCGGTGCGCGGCGGGGCCGGCGGAGGCGGTCGGGGCGAAGGTGGGCAGGCCGCCGTACTCGAAGACCGCGATGCCGGTGGCGGCGTCGACGTAGACCTCCTGGACCACGGGCGCGCCGGTGGCCGGGTCGGTGCCGCGCACGGTGACGTGGCGGGCGAGCACGCCCTTGCCGGTGGGCAGCACGGTCAGCCCGCGGTCGGTGCCGGTCAGGCCGTCCTTGGCGCTCCTGGCGTGGGCCGGGCGGTATCCGCCCTTCGCCAGCTCCGCCCGCACCTGCCGCACGGCGCGCTGTACGGCTGTGGAGGCGGGGAGGGTGGGGCGGGTGGTGTCGACGTCGAGGGCGGTGAAGTAGGAGCCGGAGGTGCCGGTCACCGTCCGCTTGCCGTTCTTGTGGGTCATGCGGACGACGTACTGGGCGCCCAGGACGGGGATGCCGCGGTACTTCTGGCCCAGGCGGACGGTCTCGGTGCCGTCGGCGTCGGTGGTGACGGCGTCGGTGACCAGGTCGCGGTCGGGGGCGGGGATGCGGTAGCGGTCCTGGTGGCCGGCCAGGTGGGTGCGGGCCGCGGTGGCGGCGGGCACGGAGGCGTCGGCGGGGTCGGTGAGGCCGTCGACCAGGGCGGGGGTGGCGGTGGACGGCTGCGGCGCGGGCGCCGCTCCGGTGCCGGTGCCGGGGTCGGCGGCGTGGGCGGGGGCGGTCAGGCCGGTGACGCCCAGGGCGACGGCGGCGGCGAGCAGGACGGACAGACCGGTACGCCCGGATCGGTGAACCGGTCTGGGCCGTATGCGTGTTGACATGAACGAATGCCTCCGGCAGCCCGGGGGTGACCCGGGCTCGGTAGTGGGACATCGGATGCACGGCGCACCATCGCGCCCGCGGCTCGCCCTGCACCCTCGTCGTGATCACCCCCGGGTGACAAGAAGAAATCCGGGGGGAGTACGCGCAGTTGCACACATGCGAAGCCGAAGGACGGGCAGCGGGCGCCGAAGTACCCGATGTGGTCCCGGTTCCGGCGGAACGGCGGGTTCGTACGGTCCTGACGCACTCGTCGCGTACGCCCCGAGGACTCCCCCGCGACTCCGCACCCCGTGCGCCCCTCCCGCCATGCGGCGCCGGCCGGGCCGCCGGGTACTGCTCACGAGCGACGCTGGAGGCCGGACACGGGGCGTTTCGCCGGGAGGAGCGCGGGGATCCCCGGCCTGGCCCCCGGCCCGAGCGGAGCCGCCGGCTGCCGGGTCGCCCATGCCTGGCCGCCGGCGGGCCCGGCGACCCATCAGATCCACAAATTGCAAAATTCTTCAATTCGCTACATGATGATCCCGCTGTGTCGTCATGGGAGACCCGGGCACGGCAACGAACCGTCCCAGGCAACCGGCCGGGACGACGGACGACAGGGCCGGTGTCTTAGCACGGTGACTTGGCTGGCAGGGCGGGTGTGGGACCCGGTACGCGCGTTGCTGCCCGCGCGGGACGATCTGGCGGCGATGCGGCGGCAGCCCCGTCAGGACCTGCTCGCCGGGCTGACCGTCGCGGTGGTGGCCCTGCCGCTCGCGCTGGCGTTCGGGGTCTCCTCGGGACTCGGGGCGGAGGCCGGGCTCGCCACTGCGGTGGTGGCGGGGGCCGTGGCGGCCCTGTTCGGTGGATCGAATGTGCAGGTCTCCGGGCCGACCGGCGCGATGACGGTCGTGCTGGTGCCCATCGTCGCCCGGTACGGACCCGGCGGGGTGCTGACCGTGGGGCTGATGGCCGGTGCGCTGCTGATCGGGCTGGCCCTGCTGCGCGCCGGCCGGTACATGCGCTACGTGCCCGCTCCCGTCGTGGAGGGCTTCACCCTCGGCATCGCTTGCGTGATCGGGCTGCAGCAGGTGCCCGCGGCGCTGGGGGTACCCACGCCGGACGGCGACAAGATCGCAGTTGTGGCCCTGCGGGCCGTAGGGGAGTTCCTGACCCACCCCCACTGGGCGCCCCTCGCGATCTCGGCCGCGGTGGCCGGGCTCATCCTGGCGGGTGCGCGGTGGCGCCCCCGGGTGCCGTTCTCGTTGCCGGCCGTCGCGGCGGCCACGATCGCCGCCGAGGCCGCGGACCTTCCGGTGGCGCGCATCGGGCACCTGCCGTCCGGACTGCCCACGCCCTCCCTGGGGTTCCTCGACCCGGCCGCCCTCCCTTCGCTGCTGGCGCCGGCCGTGGCGGTGGCGGCCCTGGCCGCGCTGGAGTCACTGCTGTCGGCGACCGTCGCGGACGGGATGGCGCGCGGACAGCGCCACGACCCGGACCGGGAACTGTTCGGCCAGGGCCTGGCCAACCTGGTCGTCCCGCTGTTCGGTGGGGTTCCGGCCACCGCGGCGATCGCCCGCACCGCCGTCAACGTGCGTACGGGCGCGGGCTCGCGGCTGGCCGCGCTGGCCCACGCCGCCGTCCTCGCGTTGATCGTCTTCGTCGCGGCTCCCCTGGTCGGGAGGATCCCGCTGGCGGCGCTCGCGGGGGTGCTGCTCGCCACCGCGATCCGGATGGTCGAGGTCGCCTCGCTGCGGGCGATGGCCCAGGCGACCCGCGCCGACGGCGCGGTGCTGCTGCTGACCGCAGCCGCCACGCTGGCCCTTGACCTGGTGTACGCGGTCGTCATCGGGCTGGTGGTGGCCGGGGCCCTGGCGTTGCGCGCGGTGGCGCGGCAGGTCCGGCTCGATCAGGTGCCGCTGCACGAGGGTCCGCCGGACGGGCACGGCGCCGGGGAACACGCCCTGCTCTCCGAGCACATCGTCGCGTACCGCCTCGACGGGCCGCTGTTCTTCGCCGCCGCACACCGTTCCCTGCTCGAACTCACCGAGGTCGCCGACGTGTCGGTGGTCATCCTGCGGCTCTCCGGTGTCACCCACATCGACGCCACCGGCGCCCTGGTCCTGAAGGACGCGATCGACCGGCTGCACCGCCGCGGCATCACGGTGCTGGCGTCCGGGGTCCGGCCCGGGCAGCGGCACGCATTGGACGCGCTGGGCGTGCTGGACGGGTTGCGGGACGCGGACCTGGTGCACGCCACGGCCCCGGAAGCCGTCCGCGCGGCCCGCGCCCGGTTGCACCGGGCCGGAGTGCTGCAGGGGGAGGCCGCCGGATGAGCCCCGCGTACCGCATGACCGACCTGACCGGGGCGGAGGCGCTGTGGCTGCTGGAAGGGGCACGCAGCGGCCGCCTGGTCTATGTGCTGCGCGGCAGGGTGCTCGTCCGTCCCGCCGCCCACGTCCTGGAGTACGGCGCGCTCGTCGTCCGTGCCCCCGTCCCGCTCACCGCGGTCACGCAAGGAGGCGGCGTGACGTACCACTGCGAACGGTTCCACGGCGCCGCGGGCACCGGCTGGTCGGTCGCGGCCACCGGGCCCGCCCAGGACCTCACCGACGCGCACGAGGCCGCCCACTACCGGCGCACGCTCACCGGATGGGTCCACGGTCCGCACGACACCCTGCTGCGGATCCACCCCCTCACGATCCAGGGGCACCGGCTCAGCGGCGCCGCCGGCGCTGGTGCCCGCACCGCTGACGACGGCCGGCCCGGCCCCCGGTGAATGCGCGTGCCATGCTGCAGCGCCGCCATGTGCTGACCCTGCCGACGGCACCCCTGTCCGTGGCCGTGGCCCGCAGGACGGGCGAGTACGTCTACACCCGCTGGGGCCTCGCACCGGGCGACGCCGTGCTGGACCGGGCCCTGCTGATCCTCAGCGAGCTGGTCGCCAACAGTGTCCGCCACGCCGCTGCGGTCTCCCCCAGCCTGGACGTCGTCTACGCGACGGGCGGCGGGGTACTCGCCTTCGCCGTGTACGACCGGCATCCCCACCGGCCGGACCTGCTCCGATCCGCCGCGGCCGGCGGCGGGCTGGCCATGGTCGCCGAGGTCACCGCCGAGTGCGGGGGCACCGCAGCGGTGCACCCCGACCTTGGTACCGGAGGCAAGGGCATCTGGGTCACCCTGCCGCTGGACCCCGCCTGAACCGGTGGCCCGTTCACTTGGGGGCGTGCTGCCCCAGGTAGAACAGCAGAGTGATGAAACCGGCGATGAAGTGGGTGACGAAGACGTAGACGAGGACACGCAGCAGCACCGCCCGCTGCTTGTACCTCTCGCCGCCCGTGTCCTTGCGCGCGCCCGCCCCGGAGCTCACGCGGCGCCGCCCGTCGTGCCGGCCGCGCGGACGACGGAGGCTTCCTCGGTCTGCTTCAGCTCGGCCAGCAGGTCCTGCTGCCCGGTCAGCAGCTCCGTGAGGATCCTGCGGGCCGCCCGGAGCAGTTCCGCCACGTCGCCGCCCGCCAGCTCGTACACCACGGTGGAGCCGGTGCGCGTGGCGGTCACGATGCCGGAGCGGCGCAGTACGGCGAGCTGCTGGGAGAGGCTGGAGGGCTCGATCTCCACCGCGTTGAGGAGGTCCCGCACCGGCTTCGGGCCGTCCTGCAGGAGTTCCAGGACGCGGATGCGCACGGGGTGCCCCAGCATGCGGAAGAACTCCGCCTTGGCCTGGTAGAGCGGAACCTGCACTCGGACCACCCGCACCCTCTGAGGAGATTCGTCAATTGAAGAACTCTTCAATCCTAGCCCACCGTAATTCCCGGGCCTGACAGGCGGCAGGGGTGAAAGGCTGGCCCCCGCAGTAGGAACGGAGAAAGTGAGCATCCAGTGACCGACGACGACCGCGTGGGCCCGCCGCTGCTCGGCGGGGAGCGCGAGACGCTCCGGGCGTTCCTCGACTACCACCGCGCCACGCTGGCCATGAAGTGCCGCGGGCTCTCGGACGAGGAACTGCGGCTGCGGTCCATGCCTCCGTCCACCCTGTCGCTGCTCGGGCTCGTCCGGCACATGGCGGAGGTGGAACGCGCCTGGTTCCGCCGGGTGTTCGAGGACAACGACGCGCCCATGGTGTGGTCCGACAGGATCGACTTCCAGGCGGCCTACGACGCGAGCGGGTCCACCCGCGCCGAGGCCTTCGCGGCCTGGGAGGCCGAGGTCGAGAACTCCCGGCGGATCGAGGAGGCGGCCGAGTCCCTGGACCTGGCCGGGCACCAGCCGCGCTGGGGGGAGGACGTCTCCCTGCGGATGGTCATGGTGCACGTGCTCCTGGAGTACGGCCGCCACAACGGACACGCGGACTTCCTCCGCGAGGGCGTCGACGGCACCGTGGGGGCCTGAGCGCGCCCTCACGCGGCGGGGCTCCGGCTCGGCCGGAGGCCGCCTCCGGACTGGGAGTCGTCCTCCCCCGCCCTCGCCGGTGGCCCGCGGGCCGCGGGTGTCCCTCGTCGATCTGTCCGGCCAGGACCTCGTGGTCTTCCCCCGCGCGGAAGCTCCCGGCTGGTCCGACCGGCTGCTCGAGACCTGCCGCGCGGCGGGCTTCGTCCCGGGTGGCGTCCGGCACGCGTCCAGCCCCGAGTTCCCGCTCGTCCTGGTCGCGGCGGGCGGCGGTGTTGCGCCGCGGGGGCGGCCGGGGTGGCCGATTGCGCGGGCTCCGGACAAGCTGGGCGTACGGAAGCCCGTGAACGGACCGAGGTGATCACCGATGGCGGACGAGAGCGTGAACCATCCGGGTCTGATCGTCCCGGTCGGGCACGTCGAACCCGTCCCGCGGCGTATCCGGGCGCTGGTCGGGGGCCGTACCGTCCTCGACACCCGGCGTGCCCTGTACGTGTGGGAGTGGCCCGGATACCCGCAGTACAGCATCCCGGTGAAGGACCTCGCCGAGGGGGTGCTCACCGACGACGGCCGGACCGGCAGGCTGGGCCCCGGCCCGGCGCGCCGCCACTCGCTGCACGTCGGCTCCGAGGTCCGCCAGGGCGCGGCCTGGGTCTGGGACGAGGGCGCCCCGGACCGGCTCCTGGGCACCGCGCGCTTCCGCTGGGAGGCCCTCGACGCCTGGTACGAGGAGGACGAGCAGGTCTTCGTCCACCCGCGGAGCCCCTACACGCGGGTCGACGCCCTGCGCTCGTCCAGCAGCGTCCGCGTGGAGATCGACGGCACCGTCCTCGCCGACGCGCCGCACGCGGTGACCCTGTTCGAGACCGGCCTGCCGACCCGCTACTACGTCGAACGCGTGCACGTCGACTGGACCCGGCTGCGCCCTTCGGACACGGTCACGCGCTGCCCGTACAAGGGCACGACCAGCGGCTACTGGTCGTTCGAAGCCGGCACCACCGTCCACGAGGACGTCGCCTGGGCGTACGACTTCCCCATGGTGGCGTGCGCCCCCGTCGCGGGCATGGTCGCCTTCTACAACGAGCGCGTCGACCTCTACGTCGACGGTGCGCCACTCCCCCGCCCCACCGCGACGTCCTGGGACGTGTGAGACCGGCGGCGCGGGGGCGGCCCTGAGACGCCCGCGCCGGGCAGAGCCGGCGGCGTTCTAGGCTTGCCGCATGTCTCAGCAGGTCGAAGTCGTGCAATTGCTGGTCTCTCCGCTGCACCGCTACATGGGGCGGCCGTCTCAGGGGCCGTCGGCGGCGCCGGACGGGGAGCTGGTGCGCAGCGCCGAGGTGCGCGGCGGGCTCGGACTCGTGGGTGATCGCTACTACGCGCGGCCGGCCCATCGCGACGCCGCCGTCACCCTCATGGCGGCGGAGAACCTGCCGCTGGACATCGACCCGGAGACGGACCTGCGGCACACCCGCCGCAACGTGCTGCTCCGCGGCGTCGACATCGACGCCTACGTGGGCACGACCGTGGCACTGGACACCGGGGCGGGGCCCGTCCTGTTCGCGGTACGGCGCCCTGCCCGGCCCTGTTCCTGGATGGACACCGTCATCGGCCCGGGGGCGCAGCGCGCGCTGCGCGGCAAGGGCGGAGTGCGGTGCACGCCGCTCAGCGACGGCGTGCTCACGCTGGGGCCGGCGGAGTTCCGGGTCGTGGCGGACGTGCGGGAGCCGTCGTAGCGGAGGCGTGTGGGCCCCGTCACGGAGTGGTACGGGAACCGGATCACGCGGACCGGCGTCGTTGGTGCGTGCGATCACGGAGACGGACGGATCACGAGCGGGCCGCCGGGACGGGCGACGGCCGCGGATGGCGCGGCCCGCGACGCTGGGACGGGGTCGTACTGGCGCTCCCGCTGCTGCTGGCGCTGCTGCTCGTCTGCCACTGCGCGGTGCCCGACGGCCCCGGCCGCTGGGGGAGCCTGCTGGAGACGTTCCTGCCGTGGCTGGGCCTGGGCGTCCCGGCGCTGCTGTGCGTGGCCCTGCTGCGTCGCTCGGGAGTCGCCCTGTGCGCGCTCCTGGTGCCGCTGGCGGCCTGGTTCGCGGTCTTCGGGGATCTGCCGCTCCCGCACGGCGGCCGCGCGTACGACCTCGTCGCGGTGCAGCACAACGTGAGTGACGAGAACGCGGATCCCACCGGTACGGCCGAGCAGCTCATCGCAGCAGATGGCGACTTGGTCGCCCTTCAGGAGCTGACGCCGTCCCTGCTGCGGGACTTCGGCGGCGTCCTGGACGAGACGTATCCCCATCACGTGTCCTTCGGCACGGTCGGGCTGTGGTCGAGGTATCCCCTGGTGGACGAGCGCAGGATCGACATCCGGCCGACGGGCGTCGGCGCGGACTGGGACCGCGGTTTGCGGGCGACCGCCCGAATGCCGCAGGGGGACGTCGCCGTGTACGTGGCCCACCTGCCGTCGCTGCGCCTCGGCTTGGGCGGGTTCGGCTCCGCCAGGCGGGACGAGAGCGCGGCTCTGCTCGGCGCCGCGATCTCGGCCGAGCCACTGGACCGGGTGATCCTGCTCGGGGACCTCAACGGCACGGTCGACGACCGTGGACTGGCCCCGCTCACCTCGCGGCTGGGCGCCCCGAAGTCGGGGTTCGCGTTCAGCTGGCCGCGAGGGTTCCCGCTGGCCCGGATCGACCAGGTCCTGGCGCGGTCCGCGACGGTCTCGGACGTACGGACCCTGCCGCCGACCGGCAGCGACCACCTGCCCGTCGCGGCCCGCATCCGGTTCTGATGCGGGATCGGCGAACGCTCGTGCCTCACATAGTTCCTGACGTGCCGTCGGTAAGCGCAACATGCCCGTCGCGGCCCACGCTGGTGCACGACGAAGCCCGCTGACGGTCAGTCAGTCGTTGGCAATCGAATGGGCCGAGCCCGCGCCCTTTCACTGACGCAACATTAGCTGATGATCCATCACCCAGTTGGACATCTCTTCACATTTTTCTTATCCGGCCCCCTGTACCGCCCCTCACCTGCGGAAACGTTCCGGGTGGCGCCACGGCCCCACCCCATTCGGCCGTACACCTCTGACGGTCTCGGGGTGCGGAGCGGCTGCGGATGATCGCCATATAGGTCTCGAGGACGCGCTGGCAGTCGTGCCGGGGGCCACATCCCGCCTGCCCCGTCCACAAGGAGGTTCAGCTCCATGCGTGGTGCTCGCATCCTGGCGATGGCGACCATGACCGCTGCGGCGGTCGTCCTTCCGAACTCGCAGGCCTTCGCCGTGGTCGACGTCAACGTCGCCCAGAACGGACGCTCCGTCACCGTCACCGCCAGTTCGGAGGTTTGCCAGGCACCCGGCGCGATGGTGAACGCCAACGCCTTCCCGTCCGGCCTGCTGCGCAACGCCCTGACCCTGAGCGCGGCGACCCCGGGCGGTCCGCTGAGCGGAACGTTCACGATCCCCGACGACGCGCCGGCCAACACGTACACCATCACCGTCAGCTGCATGGTCGGCCCGAAGTCCGACCAGGGCAGCGTCGGCACCCTCACCGTTCCCGCCACGACCAGCACGACCGGTGACCGCGACGGCGGAACCGTCACGACCGACCCCGGCACCGTGCCGGACGACAACTACGACAACGGCGACGACGAGTACGGGGACGACTACGAGGACGACTACGGCAACTACGGCCGCGGTCACCGCCGCGACAAGTGCTCGTACGGCCGGGGCGGCCACGGCCGCGGCGACGACCGCGGTGGCTACGGCGACCGCGGCGACCAAGGTGACGACGGCAACGGCCGCGGCGGCTACGGCGACCGCGGCGGTCGTGACCGCGACCACGACCGCAAGTGCTACAAGCGCCACTACGGCCACGGCGGGCACGGCGGCTACGGTGGCCGCGATTACGACCGTGACAACGACCGCGACAACGACAACAACAAGGGGGGCGCGCCCGACACCGGCTTCGGCGGCTCGACCGGCATGAACACCGCCGAGAGCCTCACCGGCGCCTCCCTCCTCGCCGTCGCGGCGGCGGGCGGCGTGTTCCTCCTGCGCCGTCGCCGTACCCAGGGCGGCGAGGCCTGAGGCCCGCAGTTCCCCGCACGGCACTCCGCCCCGGGCCCGTACACGGGCCCGGGGCGGGCCGGTGTCCGCCCGCCGCGACCACCCCACCGGCCTACGCGAACGCCCCCGCCGCGGACGGTGCGTGGTGCACTGATCACGCTCCGGAAGGTGAAGGAGAGGCGTGGCGATGAAGGCAGGCCGGACCACCGGACCCATATCCCGCGGACCCGGGCGCGGGCTCCATCACGCGGCGCTCACCGTGCTCTGCGCCTGCGCACTCCTGCTGAGCGGCTGCACGGCCGGCCCGCCGGGGCAGAGCGCGGGGCACGGCCCCGCCGGGCCGGCGCGCCTCGCCGCCGCGACGGCCGTTCCTCCCGCACTGGCCGGCTACTACCGGCAGAAGCTCGACTGGAAGCCCTGCGCGGAGCAGCCGGCGTTCCAGTGCACGACCCTGCGGGCCCCACTGGACTACGCCCGTCCAGAAGCTGGCGACGTCCGACTGGCCGCGACCCGCAAAAAAGCCACCGGGACCGGCGCCCAGCGCATCGGCTCGCTGCTGTTCAACCCGGGCGGGCCCGGCCAACCCGCGATCACCTCGCTGTGGCCGTTCGCGGGGGCCTTCTCACCGGCGGTGCGCGCCGCTTACGACCTGGTCGCGGTCGACCCGCGCGGGGTCGGCTCCAGCACTCCGGTGGACTGCGGTACCGACACGGCCGGCACCCTACTGGGGGTACGGTGGCTCCCCGGCGCGGACGAACCGGACGCGGACCAGCCTGACCTCGCGGGGGCCGACGAGGCGGCCCGCGACACCGCCGCCGCGTGCGAGCGGGGCGCGGGGCGGCTGCTGCCCCACGTCGGCACGCTCGACTCGGCCCGGGACATGGAACTCATGCGCGTCCTCCTCGACGACGAGCGGCTGCACTACCTCGGCTTCTCCTACGGCTCCTACCTCGGCGCGAGCTACGCCGGCCTCTTCCCGTCCCATGTGGGCCGCATGGTGCTGGACGGCGGCGTCGATCCCACGCTCGACGGCGTCCGCAGCGTGCTGGCCCAGGCCCGGGGCTACCAGATCGCCTGGGACTCCTTCGCGGCCGACTGCGCCGCCCGGCCGGCCTGCTCCGTGGGTCACTCCGTCGCCGAGGCGGGCCGAGCCCTGGACGCGCTGGTCGAGGCCCTCGACCGCGCTCCGTTGCGACAGGGCAAGGACGTCGTCCTCGACGGCGACGGCCTCATCAGCGCGGTCACCACGGGGCTCATGGCGCCCGCGTGGGAGAAGCTGCGGGCCGCGCTCGCCGAGGTCCGCTCCGGCGGCACCACGGCGGTGCAGGAACTCAGCGGCGCCTTCGACCACTCCGGTTTCAGCGGTGCCGCCTACCTCGCGATCAGCTGCCTCAGCGGCACCCTGGGAGCACGCGCCACCCCCGCGCAGGCACGCGAGGCGCTGCCCGCGTTCGTCAGCGCCTCGCCCCGCTTCGGCAGGTACTTCGCGGAGCAGCTGTCGGCCTGCGCCCACTGGCCGGTCCCAGCGGACCAGCCGGCCCGTGCCATCACCGCGCGGGGCGCCGCGCCGATCCTGGTCGTCGGTACCACGCGCGATCCGGCGACCCCGTACTCCGAGGCACGGACCCTGTCCCGGCTGCTCTCCTCGGGCCGTCTCCTCACCTACGACGGCGACGGGCACACCGCCTACCTCAGGTCGGTCGGCTGCGTCGACGACGCCGTCGACCGCTACTTGACCGGCGGCCAGTTGCCGCCCGCGGGCACGGTCTGCACCTGACATCCCCGACAAGGGTGCCGGGGCCCCGGGGTGGCCCCGCGGGAGGAGCCCCATGCCCGTTCCGAGGGCGCCCGCGCGGCCGTGCGCACACCGGGCGGGTCCCGATGGGGCGGCCTGTCGAGGCGGGCGGGCGCATACGGATCCGGGTGGACGACCGGGGTTCGCCGGCGCCCGGGACCCGCAGTACGGCGGGGGCGCGGGGTGCGGGCCTGGTGCTGGGCATCACGTGCTTGCTGCTGTGGTCGGCCGCGGCCTGGGGCGTCCACCACGCGCCGGCCCCCCTCGCGCTGAGCGGGCGGCTGCGGACGTGGGAGCGGGAGTGGGCGCGCGTCGAGCCGGTGTGGTCCGGCCGGGCGCCCTGACCTGACCGGCGTCAGAGGAAGAGCCGCAGTACCCGCAGGCCTCGTACATGGTTTTCGCCAGGGCCCGCCTTGAGCTCTGCCGGGGGTCTCCAGTCGGCGTGCAGGGCCGCCCAGAAGTCCGTCCACGCCTGGGTCTCCGTCGGCCCGCGTCCGACCGCGTCGGTCCCCGGGCAGGTGACCACATAACCGTCGCCGTCCTGCCGGATCGTCACAGCTGGCTCGACCATGGCCCACCTCGCGTCCCGGTGCACCCGAATCACGTCAAGGGTCACCCGGTCGGCGCCGACGCGCAACAGCGCTCCGCGTGGGCCGTTCGGGGGCGCGGCGCGGCCGACCGGGCACTCCCGGCCGCGGGGCGTCTCCCCGGGCGGGTGGTCTCGACCGACCGGCGCCGTCACCTGGCCAGGGCCGCACGACGGAAGCCCTCGACGAAGTAGCGCAGCCGCCTCATCACGTAGGCGAAGACCGGGCGGAAGGCCGGGATGGTGCTCCCGGGCCGGTGGATCGTGTCGCTCATCTCGGGCGACCCTTCTGGACGTGCACGGTGTGCGTCGGTGACGGGCGTCAGTACGGGAGGGGCTTTCCGGACGGTGTCCGCAGGTCGATCGGAGGGCGGGACGGCGCCGGCTTCTTCGGTCGCTGGACGCGGATGCGGCGCATGGTCATCACTCCTTCGGAGACGCGGCCCGTGCCGGGCGAACCCTTCCAGTCCTACGCCGTGGGCCCTCGGGCCCGTGTCAGGGAACGTCCCTGAAGCCACCCCTATGCCCGGCTCCTCCCTCCTCCCTTGGAGTGAGGCGCGCGTCGGGGTACGTCCTCGCTGCTCAGGGGCACCGGGGACGAAACGGGAACGTCCCCAGGCCGGCGTCTCGCCGTCGTGCGCGCGCAGGGGACTCGCAGGCTCTACGCCGTCCAGGCCGCGCCGCTGCGCGCAGCCGCGCGTGGGGCACGGCGTACGCCCGCCGCCGGCGCCCCGCAGGAGACCACGGAGCCGGCCGCCGCGGTCACCGCCACCACCGGCTTCTACGTCCCGGCCCGGGTGGATCCGCGCTACCCCGGCACGGCGTTTGCCCTGCCCGGCCTTTCGGTTTAATGTCGAAACCGGGAGAGGGAGATGCAGAAGAAGGACTTCAGTGACGGACCGTGCCCGGTCGCGCGGACCCTGGGCGTCGTCGGCGACTGGTGGTCGCTGCTGATCGTCAGGGACGCGCTCGACGGGGTGCGCCGGTTCAACGACTTCCACCGCGGCCTGGGCTGCGCCAAGAACATCCTGAGCAGTCGGCTCACCAAACTGGTGGAGCACGGGGTGCTGCGCACGGTGCCCGCCGCGGACGGGAGCCCCTACCGGGAGTACGAACTCACCGAGGAGGGCAAGGGCCTGCGGCTCGTGCTGCTCGCCCTGCGCCAGTGGGGCGAGGCCAACCTCTTCGAGCCCGGGGAGGAGCGGACCACCGTCGTGGACCGGGCGACCGGCCGCCCGGTGGCCCCACTGCGGATGCGCGACGCGGACGGCCGGCCGCTCGGGCCCGACGACATCGAGTTGCGGACGCCGGCGCGCTGACGGCCGGCGGGGGGCCGGACCACGACGGGGGAATCGCGGTCCGGCACCCGCACCGCACGTCCGACCCGCGATGGCGCCGTTCATGCGCACCGGGCAGGGCCAGTGCGCGGTTGCCCTGCCCCACGCTCGGTGGGGCCGGTCCGCCGGCTCCAGGACGAGCCGGGATCTCGCGCCTCCCGCCCCGTCCTCCCCTGAGCGCCGCCGAATTGCGGCATGCCCCCGCCCGCGGGCACGCGCCCCGGGGGATCAGGCCGCGGGGCCCTACGGGGCGGACAGCTCGCGTTCGATCCAGCGGCAGATGACCTCCACGACGTAGGCGCGTTCCCGGCGGCTCAGCTCACGCCCCTTGGGGATGCCGTGCCACCGCTCCAGACACGTGCGGCAGCAGGTGGCGGTCGCGTGCTGCGCGACGAACACGGGATGGCCACGGTAGGGGGTCTGCTTGCCGTCCTTGTACGGCGCGGCCGGGGCCAGGCGCTTGGCGACGAGGTCGTGGGCGTGCCACCGGATCGTGGACGGGCCGTTCAGCCCGGCGGTGACGCGGTCGCGACCGCGCAGGTGGAACCTGGCGCGGAAGGGATGCCGCGCGACGGCGTCGAGCCGCCGGTCGACGGCGTCGGGCTGCGGGCCACGGGCCTGGCAGGGCTGGTCGGACGTCGGGTCGGGCATCGCGGGTTCCAGAGGAAGGGGCCGAGCCCTTTCGATCCTACGGCGCACCGGCCCTGGAAAGGGTCACGCATGGTGACGCCAAGGCGGGGCACACGCGGAGTCAGGAGGTTGACGACATGGTTCCCTTGCTGCTTGTCCTGCTGCTGGCCCTGATCCTCTTCGGGGCGGGCTTCGCCCTCAAGGCCCTGTGGTGGATCGCGCTGATCGTGCTGGTGGTGTGGCTGCTCGGCTTCGTGTTCCGGGCCGCGGAGGGCGGCGGACGCCGCCGCTGGTACCGATGGTG